>NZ_NOLK01000046.1:0-62270 GCF_002245985.1 Nostoc sp. 'Peltigera membranacea cyanobiont' 232 | reverse complement strand
GTTCAGATATTTAGAAATTCCCCTCTGCACCCCTGCACCCCTGCCCCTCTGCAATCCTTACGCTGCATACCCTTCAGCTTAACTTAGTGCCATTCATTAATAATCCCCAAATTATTCTTTAGGCTCTTTATTTGGTGTACTCTCGTCTCGTAGAGAGGGTGGGGAATTCCGCCGAATTAGTTAAAATCCCATTGCCTCGGCGACTGCGCCCAATTCGGCTGCAATCCCCTGTTTAAATTGACTGTGATTGTGTTTAATGGCTGTATCTGGGTCTTTTAGACCATTGCCTGTGAGGACACAAACCACTGTCGCCCCTGTAGGAATTTGGTCTTTTACCTGCAACAACCCGGCTACAGAAGCGGCGCTAGCGGGTTCGCAGAAGATGCCTTCTGATGCTGCCAAAAGTCGATAAGCGTCGAGAATTTCTGCATCGGTAACGGCGTGGAAATTTCCCTGACTTGCAGTTTGGGCTGCGATCGCTAATTCCCAGCTAGCGGGGTTGCCAATGCGAATTGCTGTCGCGAGGGTTTCGGGATGCGCCACGGGCTGACCGTGTACTAATGGGGCTGCACCTGCGGCTTGGAATCCCATCATTCGAGGCAAGCGATCGCACTTTCCATCTTGATGGTATTGACAAAAGCCCATCCAATATGCTGTGATGTTTCCCGCATTCCCAACGGGGATGCACAACCAGTCTGGGGCATCACCCAAGGCATCGACAATTTCAAATGCTCCTGTTTTCTGCCCTTCTAGGCGGTAGGGATTGACCGAATTTACCAATGTTACCGGATAGCTTTCGGCCATCTCGCGAACAATTTCTAGCGCTTGGTCAAAATTTCCTTTAATTGCCAATACTTCTGCACCATACAGTAATGCCTGGGCTAACTTGCCCAGCGCCACATAACCATCGGGAATTAATACAAAGGCATTCATCCCCCCACGTCTGGCATAGGCGGCGGCGGCTGCTGAGGTGTTACCCGTGCTGGCACAAATTACTGCTTTTGCCCCTGCTTCCTTGGCCTTGGAAATTGCCATAGTCATCCCCCGGTCTTTGAAGCTGCCGGTAGGGTTTAGACCATCATATTTTACAAAAACCCGTACTTGTCTGCCAATACGTTCTGCGATTGCTGGCACTGGTATTAGAGGTGTGTTTCCCTCCAGCAGAGTTACCACCGGTGTTTTTTCGCTCACAGGCAAGTATTGGCGATAGGCTTCTATCAGTCCAGGCCAGGGTTGGCGATGAGATTTAGCAACAGATAGGCTCAAAGTCACGGGATTTAAAATTTCTTAATGTAAGGATTGGATATTTAGAGAGAGTGGCAGATGGAAGCATCGGATGGGGAAGAGGAAGAAAGTGGATTTTTCTTTGCCCTGTCCCAGCCCCTTAATTGCAAAAGAATATTACTTAAGAATATTATTTTTTGTGGTGCAGGTGTTTCACTTGCCATTTTTATTTAGAATACCAGTTAAATACGCAATGCGCTGTCTCTCCTTGGCAGTAGCCTTGGGCAAGTTACCCATTTAATCTTGCTTGGGCTTCGTTGCCATTTTGCCTCGATATTTCTCAAACAGAATTCAGGAGTCAGAATTCAGGAGTCAGAATTCAGAATGAATTTTGACCGCAAAAGCGGATAGCGCAGCGTAAAGCCTTCTCTTCGAGAGGCTTCTCTTTCAGAGACGCTACGCGAACGCCAACGGCATGGCAACTCTTAGAGAGCGTCTTGCATTCTGACTCGAATGGCACTAAGTTAAGCTGAATGGTAGGCAGCGTAAGGATTGCAGAGGGGCAGGGGTGCAGGGGTGCAGAGGGGAATTTCTAAATATCTGAACGCAATTGCCTAAAATTTCTTCTTTCTCCCCTGCTCCTCCGCTCAAGAGCACCCCTGCTGCCTCAACGATTTTCCCTTATCAAGCGTGCCATTCGGGATTATTAATTTTGAATTTTGAATTTTGAATTCGGAGCGAAGCGACGTGACTCATTCTACTGATATTGCTACCTTAGCCCGGTGGATGGCAGCTGATTTTAGTAATCAAGAACAAGCTTTTGAAAATCCGCCTTTTTATGCCCACATTCGCGTGTGTATCCGTCCCATTCCCTTGGAATTGTTCTCAGGGGTAAGTTTGTTTCTCGAACAAGCTTATGATTTTATGCTCAATCAACCCTACCGGATGCGGGTAATGAAGTTGATTCCGGCAGAAAACCACATTATTATTGAACACTACACCCTTAAAGAAGAACAAAAATTTTACGGCGCATCTCGTGAACCTGAACGTTTAAAAGATTTATCCGTTGACCAATTGGAAAAAATGTCAGGTTGCAACATGGTTGTAGAGTGGACAGGTGATAGCTTTAAAGGCAGGGTTGAACCCGGTAAAGGCTGCATTGTGGTTCGTGACGGCAAAAATACTTATCTAGATAATGAATTTGAGATTGACGCTAAAGAATTTTTCAGCCTCGACCGGGGAAGGGATTTAGACACTGATGAGCGTCTGTGGGGTTCCATCGCTGGGCCATTTCACTTTGTCCGATGGGCGAATTTTGCTGATGAAGTCAAGCTAATTAACGCGCTGGATGCTCACAGTTAGCCGCTTGTGGGTAGATGTTGGTGAATGTCCATTTCACGACATTCCCGTTTACAACTGTTAATTTATTTATTAAATACTTGACAGATTTTAGTAACAGATTTTACTGTTTTAGCTAAGTGTTGAAGTCAATCGACACCACTCCCCAGAACCTTGAAAACCGCATAACTTCGTTGACTGGTGTCGATTACTTGTACAGTAAGGGTTTTCGGCTAAAAAACCCCCTGCTTATTGAGAATTTTATCGTCTTTATTGACATTCTCAAAAGTGGTGTCGAATAGGGGGTCTGAAACACTTTCCTAGTAAGGGTTTCAAAAGGTAACTCTTTCCATAACCACTTCCCCTAACGGGGATGGAAACAAAATCTGTTTTGCGGAATTTACCTTTTCGATTGCTTTCCATAACCACTTCCCCTAACGGGGATGGAAACTGTAAGGCTGAGAGCAACACAACCAACCAATAAATGCGCTTTCCATAACCACTTCCCCTAACGGGGATGGAAACATCGTATCCTTGTTCTTTCAAAATGTAATTGGAACTTTCCATAACCACTTCCCCTAACGGGGATGGAAACCTGCTTCGTTCTTTCCTTTTTGAAGGAAAATATCTCTCTTTCCATAACCACTTCCCCTAACGGGGATGGAAACGCTGAAATTAATGTTATCCAACCCCCCTCTTTGACTTTCCATAACCACTTCCCCTAACGGGGATGAAAACCTTTCTTTACTTTATCTAGGCGCATCTTATAACAGAAAGGGTAAGCTGTTGCACGTTTAACTTGTATAGTTAGGACGGGCAAGATGCCCAGCCCACAAGAGTTTGATTTAAATTAGGACTTATGCACTCGTGAGGACAAACTAAGCCTTTGCGATTACAACTCTTGGAGACGCTCCGCGTAGCTTACTTCCTCGAAGGGGTACGTTTCGCTCGTAATGATGTAAAATCTTAGTCCGTGCGTAAATACTGTAAATTATCCAATTTAAATATTTTTCAGCTTCCAAGTACTGAGTAATTAACATTACTGAATTGCTACAAGACCAGCAAGTACCAAGCGCCATACTTGGGCAAAGTCCCTATCGATATCTGGATCGCTCCATTCGGATGCGTGGGCTGGATGGTGAAAGCGAACTGTCGCTTGAAGGACTGCTTTAGCTGCTACTTGCGAATCGGTTACTCTAAACTCGTTAGTGGAAATACCGCTCTCGACGATCGCAGCGATTTGCCTAAGCAGTTCAGCAATGTGAGCTTCAACTACCCCTCGCGCCTCTTGGGTAATCGCTGAATAGGTTGCAAATAACTCTGGTTCTTTCAAAACTTTTTGACGTTTCAGAGTCATGAGTTGCTCAAACCATCGGTGCAACCGTTCTCTGGCGGAACCTGGCTCTTGGGCGATCGCTGCTAGGGGTGTGGAAACCCGATGCAGCCACCGTTCTGCCACTGCATCGCGCAGGGCAGCTTTGCTGGGAAAATGCCGATAAATCGTGCCGTGGCTCACCTCTAAAAAGCGAGCCACATCGACCACTGTTGCCTTTGCCAGACCGTAACGACGCAAAACTTCTTCTGCTGCGTCGAGAATCCGCTCCGGTGTCAAAGGTGAATCATTCATGCGATAATTTTTTTACCTATTTTCACTATCGAGCATTGCCATTTGTTCTGGGCCATAGCGATCGCCAGCGACGGCATTTAGTGGCACGGCTGCCTCAATCCGGGCGATATCATCCTTATTTAAGTGTAAATCCAATGCACCCAGAGCTTCATTTAAGCGATCGCAACTCCGTGCGCCAATTAGCGGTATAATGTCGTTCCCTTGCGACAGCACCCAAGCAATGGCTACTTGAGCAACCGTTGCATTCTGTTCTTCGGCAATCAGGCGCAGGGCTTCGACTAGCAACAAATTGCGATCCAGATTCTCTCCAGAGAAGCGGGGTAGATGTATTCGATAGTCTTGCACTTTTTCAGAGCGTTCTTTCGACCAGTGACCGCTCAACAATCCCCGTGAGAGGACTCCATAAGCGGTGACAGCAATGCCCAATTCCCGCACGGTTGGCAGGATGTCATCTTCAATGCCACGACTCAGGAGGGAATATTCAATCTGAAGCGAAGCGATTGGATGAATCCTATGAGCGCGGCGAATTACATCTGCACCCACTTCAGATAAACCAATCTGGCGAACATATCCAGCTTTCACCATTTCGCTAATCGCCCCAATAGTCTCTTCAATGGGTACTTTCGGATCGAGCCGGGCTGGTTGGTAAAGGTCAATGTAATCGGTTCCCAGTCGTTTCAATGTATAAGCAAGTGAAGTCTTTACGGCTTCAGGGCGACCATCGAAGCCGATAAAGTTGCCATCAGGAGAGCGCAGCGCACCGAATTTAACGGCAATGAAGACATCTTCCCGCCGTCCTGTTAAGGCTTCGTTTAGCAGCAGTTCATTGTGTCCCATGCCGTAAAAGTCGCCCGTATCTAGTAAGTTAATACCTGCATCAAGGGCTGCATGAATTGTTGCAATACTTTCCTTGCGATCGGCTGGCCCATAAACATCAGACATACCCATACAGCCAAGCCCAAGGGCCGATATTGTTGAACCGTTTTTTCCCAGTTGACGCGACAACATAGCAACTTCTCCACTGTGGTGATAAAACTATGATATCAATCAAATGACAAAAATCAATATCCGTCATTCAATCTTTGTTAAGAATCTATTCGCATCATGTCTGATTAGCCGTGCTGTAGGAGCGATCGCTATTTGTTATTTTTTACTCAAGCCAGGGAACTCTATGAATACAATTCAGGAATTCGCGCAGCATTGACTAGAGAAAGGCTTCCGTATGGTAGCAACTGGCTGTGGGTTTATTGGAACTATGTTGTAAGGATAATTTAGAGTTTTGAGGAGCGGCTAATGGATAAATCAATTATTCAGTTGGTTGACGAATTACCGACTGACAATATTACTGTCAAAGTTTTAAAGGCTCTTGATTACGTAGCACCAGGTGAGTGGAGCAATTTGACGGGGTTTGATAATAGCATTCGCACCATTACAGGAGAAACCGATGCTAAGGTAATTCAGAGAATCCGCGATCGCTCTGTCGTTTTATACGAAGATCCTCAAAAAGGCTACCAGTTTGCAATTAAACTTTATCAAGCAATTGATAAAGCAGACACAGCTATGGGAACGGCGGCTTTAGCGAATAAGCTTAGTGAGAAAATTGGCTTTCTCTCTTTTTTAGGCAACATTACTCCCAAAGCTGATGTAACTCAATCCATTGACTTGGCGCTGAAAATCGCCGTCGAAATCATCGCCTTTTGCAAACTAAATGGCATTCCTCAACCTAACCCCCAAGAGTTTGCTAATTCCCTTGCTAATAACTATCAAAATGCCTCCCTAATACGGATGGTAGCTTTAGTTTGTATAGACGGAATTCTGCCATTAGGCCCCAACTTTCTTAGCAAAATTCATAACGTTATTAGTGGTACTGATACTAGCGCAATCACTCAAAATCCGGTTTTCTCGGCTATCAATAACTTTCTTCCTGGTAGTAATCCCTCTGATAAAGTTGGTTTTCTCAGTCAGAGTTTTAACTCCGTCCAAGGCTGGATGAATGATTTAGTATCTAAAACAGGCATAACCCCGCAATCAATTTCTAGTAACTTGGGTAATTTTATTCAGATTGCTGATGATAATTTAGATTTTGTTGCAGCATTTCTAGATCAAACTACCAATTACTACGAGCATACGGGAACTCAAACTGTCGCTCGTGGCTTGATTTTGGAAGCATACACTTTAGTAAAAGAAGAAATTAAACAAGAGCAAGAAAAGCCGATTCAAGATGTTTCGTCTGCTTCTGCTGTCAAGTCAGATAACAATCAGTATGAAGTCAGCAAAACTGTAGAAGTTTGGGATAGTGAAGACGAAGATTGGTATCAGGGAACAATTGAGAAAATCCAAGATGACCAATTCTTTATTCATTACCTTGGCTACGGTTCATCTTATGACGAATGGGTAGGCGAAGATGATATTCGGACTCGCGATCTTCGCGCTGCTGATGACAATGGATATGCAGTAGGTCAAAAAGTAAAATGTTGGGATGATGAGCAAGAGGCTTGGTATTCTGCAACGATTGAGCAAATCCAAAATCAGCAATACTTTGTTCGCTATGTTGGTTATGATTCATCTTATGATGAGTGGGTTGATAGCGATGAGATTTCCTAACTATTGAATTAGCATGGGGCGATCGCAATATCTCTGATGGGCTATTCGGTGTCGCGCCCTGTGCTAGTGGTCTATCAAATTCATTTTTACGGTTAGAGAGACGCGATAAATCGCCGTCTCTACAGGGATTTTATCCATCAATTATTTACTGACAGACTAATATCTAGCATATAGTACTTTTAAAAATTACGAATTATTTTGACAGTTACGCTACTATATCCCCTATTGCCTTCGTGCAATAGAGTAGTGCAGGTTAAACAGATGACAGAAGAATTCAATATACAGGGTGCAGAGAAGCTGGTGGCGATCGCAGATCAATTCGCTCAACAGGGAAAGGTTACAGGCGTTAAAGCATTTGGCAGTGGTAATATTAATGACACTTTCTTAGTCACTCTAGATGACTCAAAAGAACAACATTTTGTCCTGCAACGCATCAATACGCAGGTGTTTCGTCAGCCAAAACTGATTATGCAAAATATGTGTACCTTTACTGAGCATGTTCGTAAACGGTTACAGCACACCCCACTGAATCGTCGTTGGGAAGTACCGCGCGTACTACTAACTAAGGATGCTGAAGACCACTTTCAGGATGCAGACGGCTCCTTTTGGCGGGCGATTAGCTTTATTGAAGGCTCACAGTCCTTTGATACTATGGGCGATCGCTCACAAGCGCAAGAAATTGGTTATGCCTTGGGGATGTTCCACAATTTAATCAGCGATTTGCCACCAGAAAAACTCGCTGATACCCTTCAAGGATTCCATATTACACCGCTTTACCTCCAGCATTATGAGGAAGTTTTGGCGAAAACTAGTGCGCGTCAATCTGCGGAAGTTAATTATTGCTTGCGATTTGTTAGCGATCGCCAAGCCTTTGCACATATCCTAGAAAATGCCAAAGCTGAGGGTAAATTACCCCTGCGTCTGATGCACGGCGATCCAAAAATCAATAACGTCATGTTTGACATTGCTACCCAGCAAGCTGTCAGTGTGATAGACCTGGACACCGTTAAACCCGGTCTGGTACATTATGATATTGGCGATTGTTTGCGATCGGGCTGCAATCCGACTGGTGAAGAAACCGAGAATTGGAAAAGTGTTTATTTTGACACCGACTTGTGTCAGGGAATCTTACAAGGCTATCTCTCTGTAGCAAAAGCGTTTCTTACCGAGAATGACTATGCATACATATATGATGCCATCCGTCTCATCGCCTTTGAACTAGGACTGAGATTTTTTGCGGATTATTTAGCGGGGAATGTCTACTTTAAAGTTAAGCACCCAGAACATAACTTAGCAAGAGCGATCGTGCAGTTTAAACTTACCGAAAGTATAGAATCTCAAGAAATGCAGATTCGTAACATTATCAAAGATGTGAAATGAACGAGCAGACATTTTCCCTACAACCCTTTCCTTGTAATGAATCGCCGCCTAATTTGAAAATTTCAGGTAATATTGCCCGAAATGGTAATAAACTTGCCATCCGCTATATGGTTGAAGGCGATTTAAAAGAAATTGCAATTTTTCCACTATCAAACACACCATCACGCAAGCATGAATTGTGGAAAGAAACCTGCTTTGAGTTCTTTATTGGCATCAAGGATTCTGCACAATATTGGGAATTCAACCTCTCACCTGCCGGACACTGGAATGCCTATTATCTTGATGGGTATCGTCAAGGAATGCAAGAGGAAACAGCTTTTGAAAAGCTACCGTTTAGTGTTCAAAATGAAGCTGATGGTTTAACACTTCTGTTGGATGTCGATTTGGGTAAAATCATTTCTGTAGAGCAAGCAATTGAAGTTGGCATTACTACTGTTGTTAAAGATAGAGGCGGTGAGGTGACTTACTGGGCGTTAACTCATAAAGGCGCGGAGGCTGATTTTCATTTGCGGGATAGTTTTATTATTCAGTTGTGAGTTATATCTGAAATTAATATGGGAATATTAGCAGGGTATCGACTCCTGAGTGAGGGAGTCAAATTTGTTAAGGACTGAACATGAGTACAATAAAACTTATTTTCATTGTTTTTATCTTGATATCTGCTATGGGGGCGTGGTGGAAAGCTGGCTTCAGATGCCCAATATACATTCATGCGATCGCGTGTTTCGCAACTGCTTTGGGATTCTTTATCACTAACAATATTGATCCGAGTACACCTGTAAATCAATGGTGGCTGTTAGGAAAATGGTGGATCGTTCTAATTATGCCAGCTTTTGTATACGGTGGGTTTGCAGTGTATGGAGGTGGTATCTACTCTAAGAAAGAATGAGGTTTTGATAGTCAGTCTACAATTGTTTTAAACTTAAATTACCGTTCGTAAATTTTTGTGTAACGCTTGATAATGACACAAAACACATTGAAGATTGATGCATTGTGGGATAAAGATGCAGAAGTTTGGGTTGCAACTAGTGAAAACGTCCCAGGATTGGTAACAGAAGCTTCTACGATTGAGTCTCTTACGCAAAAACTCAGAGAAATGATTCCAGAACTCCTTGTTCTAAATCGAATTGTGCCTTCTGGTTATGTGGGTTCTGTCAGCTTTGAATTAAACAGCTATTTTTAATTTTGATAATTTTTGTGTCGAGATACTGGATACTGGACAAGTTGTTGAGAATAGCGATCGCACATTATTGTAGCTTTGGTTGAGCAACAGCGATCGCAATCCGATAACTTAAGAAACACTTGGTATTGCAGAACGAATTGCACTAATAAAATTTTGAGCATAATTCTGCGTCGAGAAATCTAAGGCGCGTTGTCGTGCAGCTACTCCCGCACTCTGGGCAAATTCTTGCTCGTCAAGATAGCGGAGAATTGCGATCGCTAATTTATCCGCATCGCCGTAAGGTGTTAATAGTCCATTCATCCCATCGGTAATAATCTCTGTCGGGCCACCTGCATCGCCAGCAATCACAGGCTTACCCAACGCCATCGCCTCAATAATCACAATTCCAAAGGGTTCCTTATCCGAGGCATGAACGAATACATCCATCGCCTGCACCCACTGCGGGATATTACGCTGTAGTCCAGCCATAATTACTTGCTCTTTCAAGCCCAAGGCGGCAATTTCGGCTTTTAAAAAGTCTTCATAGTCGGGTTCAAAATCGTGCTTACCGCCAACTACCAGACAATGAGCATCAGGATACTTCTCTAAAATTTTGGGCATTGCTTGCACCAATACGTGCATTCCCTTCCATCGTTGCAATCGTCCCACAATTCCAATCAACGGGCCGTGTAAAGGTAAACCGAGTTTTCGGCGTGCTTCTTCAGGAGTTGGTAAAGCATTAGGCTCAAATCGGTCTAGTGCAACACCAGGATAAACCAAGGGTGTTGCCCTATGGGGCCAAATCTCTGCTTGTGCTTGCTTGCCATCTTGGGAAAGAGTGATAATTGCGCGGGCTGGGATTAAAGTAGCGAGTCTTACCAACCAAGTTTTATCGCTAGGTACTTCTAGTTGATACCACACAGCAGGCAACCCTGCCAGCATGGCCGCCAAACCTCCAGATATATGCGTAATCCACATCCAATTGACAATTATATCTGCACGTTCGCGGCGGGCGATCGCAGCTATCCGAAAAACAGCGCCAATAAAACGGTGAATTTGGCGTAAACGTCCACTTTCCACAACTCGCACATCAATACCGAGAGACCTTACTTGTTCGACCATCGGGCCGTATTCTAAAAATATCACCAGCCACTCAACGCCAGCATTACGTCCTTGCTGTACCAAATCCCAAAGCATCATTTCACCGCCGCCTCGTTGTTCGGCTAGTGGCATTACAATAATTGCTTTCATAATTTATATGATTCCTATTTAAGTTGTAAAATTTTGTTTTTTTAGCTCAATTCATATTTATGAATTATTGGGATTGCTATAGTATTTATGTCCTGCCATAGCCATAGCTAAAAATCCCCAAAGAATCATCCCTGCTACACTCAACATCCCACTACCAATAACTAGCTGTGTAGCAGAACTGATACCAATGGCGCGGGCAGCACTGATAAAACTATCAAAACGACCTTCACCATAACTGCTAACACTAATAATTAACAAGATTAATCCACCCATATAAAAGATGGCTCCAAACCAACCAAGGGTGAAAAACATATCTAAAATACCACTATCAATCACTACTACTTCAATTTGACCAGTTTTTTCGTTGACTTTCCAGATATTTCCTAAGCCGTTACCTAAACCATTAGAAAGGGCTAGACCAAGATTTTTGTCATAACTTCCCGATCGATCTTTAAAACTGGTATCTTCTTGGAGATTAGAAAAAGTTTCCAAACGGGCTGATACAACCCCAGCAATTGGCTGGATGGTTGTCAACGGTACAACACAAATTGCCATCACCACAATTATGGTGATTAAGCGCATTTGAATCCGGGCCTTGACTGAACCCATAATTATAATTATTCCAAATAACCAGCCCCCCCAATTAGTCCGCGCTTGTGTCAATAAGAAAGACAAGTAACCAACAGCTGAAGCAGGAAAAATTAAACTTCCCGAGCTGGTAAATAACAACAACAATCCAGCTTGCATGACGGAACCAAAGGGGCCGACTGAGTGCAATGTACTCCAGACACGCATCCCGAAAGGTACAGGGTTTCCTGAACTCATGAATAGTTTGGATTGGATGAGCCAATACCTATCCCACTCCGGAGCTACTACGAATTGATATATGCCATAAGTTCCTAAAATTAACACACACCAAAGAAATGTTCGCTGAATATTCTGGCGATAACTAGGATAATCTCGCCAATTTATAAATAAGTGAAAAGCGAAAATGATTGGACTGAGCCAATCCATTAAACCGCGTGCTACAGGGATTGGTGGGTTATAAATCAGACCGATGAGAAAGCCATAAAAGACTCCAATAAAAGCCATAACAAACGGCAAACCCCCTTGACGAGAGGCGCGGGGAAAATGTCGCAGAAATGTTGCGATAGTTACAAACACCACCAAATAGGGTGCTATGAGCATCTGGCGGGTAGCATCCCAACCTACCTTATAGTCAACTAAGCGGGTAGCTAAGGGCGTGAGAAACCAAATCCACCAAGTAAAGCTGATGTAGAGAATGGGATGCCGCAAGTATAAAAACACGGCTACTGCTAAAGCCGTCACCGGGTAAATTAGACGTAATGCAGCAGTAGCACCAGCAAAATAGCAAACTACAGTTAGTAGTATAAAGCCTGCGATCGCCATCCACCCCTGTTGCGATCGCTCTTCAGGAGAATAGTTTTCTTGTGAAAAACTATTGAAAAGTATCTGCTTAGAATTCATTCAATTTTAGATTTTGGATTTACCAAAGGTTTGTAGTAAGGACTTCAGTACTTAGAAAATAAGGACTGAAGTCCTTACTAAGAACTTGTTTACCTATCAATTTCAACTTGACAGACCACTATAATTAAGAAGAAATTGAATTCATTTTTAATTACGAATTACGAATTACGAATTACGAATTCTTTATATCCTTGCCAACGCCCCCGCCAAGATGCTAGTAATTTTTTCCCTGCCAACTGTCCTTGGCTAGGTAAAAATCTCAGCCATTGTACGAAACCCAAACTATCGCACGTACCTACAAACACTGCCCAGAATAAAAAGATAATCCGGCGGATAAATGGCAGATGCTCTAGTAAAACTAAGGTTTCATTATGGACTAAATTAATAAAGGCAATCTCGTTAAAGTTATTTCGCTGATCTTCATCAAAACGTTTTGCTGGATAATGATCTACAGCAACATTAGGATCGTAAATTATCTTCCAACCAGCCCGTTTTAATGTCAGAGTAAATGCCATTTCAAAATGTACCTGCGCTCCAGTACCCCGCATCCGTTCGTCAAAGCGCAATTGTCCGATGGCCTCTTTACGAAAACTCATGTTTACGCCCTTGAGAACATCCACCTCACGCGGTTCTCCCACTCCCAGATGATGGTTGCCAATGACTCGCCCAAACCACTGCAACTGTCCCACTACTGGGCGGGATTCGTCTTCTAATTTACTGCCGTGATATACCCAATCACGTCCACCCAGACCGCCAAGGCGACTATCTGAGGTAAAGTAAGCGGCGATGCGTTCTAACCAATCTGGATGAGGTGCGGCATCATCATCAGTAATAGAGACAATATCGCCCTCCACTGCTGCTAGTCCGGCGTTGAGGGCTGCTACTACGCCCGGTTGTGTGACCTTTACAGTATGCAGTGGCAGATTGGGCGCGTTTAATTGCGCCAGAAATTGCCAAGTTTCTGCATCCGTATCGCGGACAACCACTATCACCTGATCGACGGGTTTAATTTGCTCCTGTAGCGCTAAAAGGCAGCGTGATAGGTCTTGTGGACGGCGATAAGTCGGTATCAGAACGGTGTTCCGCATTCTTGCTTAACTCCTCGAATAGATCCACATAAGTTTGTGCCATAGTAGTCCAGCTATGTTTTTCTGCCACAGAACGAGCAGCTTTGCCCATCTGTTGGATGAGGGCGGGACTACTCACCAAAGTCAGCAACGCCAAAGCCAAAGCATCACTATCATCTGAGTCAGATAAAACGATGCCACATTCTGGTGTCACCAACTCTCCGCCCCCAGTGGCTGTGGCAGTAATTACTGGCAGTCCTGAAGAAAGTGCTTCTAACAATACGAGGCTGCAAGCTTCGTATCGGGAAGGAAAAACAAATAAATCTACTGCTTGCATAATTTGGGGGATATCACGGCGAAATCCCACAAAATGCACGCGTTCATTTAACCCTAACGATGCTGCTAGTTCTGGGAAAGGGCTATTTTGGGTGTGTCCCACTACTACCAGATGTAAATCGGGGACTTTCACCAAAGCGTGCAGTACTGTATCTAAGTTCTTTCTGGGTGTGCGGATGTCTCCGGCGAATAATGCTAGGGTGACGTTTTCCGGTAAACCTAACTTTTGGCGGTCGCTTTTACCAGGGGCAAACTCTTCTAAATCAACGCCATTGATAATTACGCGAATGCGAGAACGCGGCACACCAATGTTGACTAATTCCTGCGCTACTTTTTCAGATACAGCCACAACAACCTGGGTTTTTTGGAAAGCCTGTTTTTCCCAACGGGCATTAAAAGCCGTAAATAGCCATTGGTACAAACCATATAAATCGCGGCGATTGCGAGAAATATGAACAGGCGATCGCAACCATGAACTGTGGACAAAATGTACAGCATTCACATCAGCCGCAGCCAGATTAATTGCGCCATTGACTTTAACTAAATCAATCTCAGAGCGGTGTTTCCGCAACCAATCTGAACTTTTTTTGGCAAATATAAAATTCCGTACAAATTCAGTTGGATAGTCTTTGACTGGAATTCTAACCCAATTAACTTGGCTATTCTCCTCTAATTCTGGTGCGACTTCACTCGCTAACAATGTCAGTTGATGACCACGACGAATTGCTTCATTAGCGACTTCGTAATTTACCCGTCCCTGTCCATCACCTTTCTTAATTTTATGAGTAACAATACAAAGTTTCATACACTGCCTTGCTTGGTAAAATAAGCTGAAACCAAGACGCGAAGTAAAATATAGCGGTGTGCAGTTCAGTGAGATACAAAAACTTTGCTGAAATGATTTGACAGCAAGGACTTTGGTGTTCTCATCCAATCGATAACCGCTATATTATTTTTATTACCTCTGTGTCGCGCCAGTCACTACAAACTCCTCCACCCCCGCAACGCGCTGGCTTCTCTGCGTCTCTGCGGTTCGTTAAAAAAAATCTACAACTCAAACATGCTGACTCTATTATTTAGATAATCCTATTAATTTATTTGCCAAAAATTGCGGTGTAAAACTAAGACTTAGTGCTACTAAAGTTCGTGCATTAAATTTTTGTTTAGTCAACGCCTGCCAAAAATAAGGACGTGCTACTGCTATCTGTTGACTTCGCAGCAAACCAATCCCCAAAGTTGTATTAGCCTCTAACCATTTCTGTTGAAAATATGCCCTAAATTGCTGTAAGCGAGGGTCTTCCATGAAGACTTTATAACAGAACATTTCGCTTTTAGCTTTGCGGATTTTTGCCTGCACATCTCGACTACCACTGAGCATGGTATCAGTTTGCTCATGGGCGCGATATCGTGTCAATCTTTCTGGATAGTAGTAAGCTCCATAACCAGATATACAACAGAGGTAAGTTAAATATAAATCCCACATCCCGCCAACTTCTGGAGGAATACTATCCCAATCGACAACATTATTGCGAATAACACAAGATGCAGCAGTGGGTATACTTTTATCTACCAATCCAATTTTGTAGAAAGGTTGATGAATTCCTTTTGCTAGTTTATCTCGCTTATAACCGCGTGTATTTTCTTCAGTTCCAATATTATTAATAATGCTATCCACATCTATGATATATTGGTCACAAAAAGCGATAATTAACTCAGAATTTGCTTCTAATGATGGTACAAGCTTTGCTAAAAAGTCTTCATTCCACATATCATCATCATGAAGACTAGCAACGTATTTACCTTGCGCCATTTTGAAAGCGTGTTGCTGATTAGCAAGCATCCCCACATTTTGCTCATGTCGCCAAAATCTGATGCGTGAATCACCAAAAGATGCCACAAGTGCTTGAGGATTTTCTGGACTGCAATTATCTGAAACAATAATTTCGATATTTTGATAAGTTTGTTTAATAGCACTAGCGATCGCTTGCTTGAGATAATCTGGGCGATTATAGGTAGGGATAATAACGCTGACTAAAGGCTGTTGGCATTCTTGAGATAATGACATATTTTTTTCCTTTATATTTAATAGAGAAAAGATGCACTATAGCGTTTTTTGTGTGGATGCAATACAGTCTGACCTCACTTCCATTCCTCTCTTTTAAAAGGAGAGAGGCTTTGAATCTTACTCCCCAACGCTAGTAGGGAAGGGGCTGTTCTTGTTAGGTCTATATTTGAGATTTTGACCAAACTAAGCTTATTTCACTTGAGGAATGCTATATAAACTTTTCGCTCTCGAAGGAAAGTCAGCTATTGTTTTTGCATAAATTGTTCGCAGATTATTTACATGAGCCGCCATTGTAAATTCCTTCATCAATAAAGCATGGCCTTGTTCGCCCATCTGTCGGCTTTTTTGATGATCTCCATACAAATCGTGAATAGCATCAGCCAGCTTTTTGATATTATTACCTGGAACTAAAATACCTGTTTCTCCATCTCGTAAATGTTCTGGAATGCCTCCAACTGCACTACCAATTACAGGTCGATAATTAGAGTATGCTTCCAGAGTTACAAGACCGGCAGGTTCAGGCCAAACACTAGGGAAGATGACTGCAAAACACTGTTGATAAAGTTGATTTATTTTGTCAGCATCGCACCAACCATGCCAAGTAATCCGATTACTTAATCCGAGTGTGTTTGCTAACTTTTCTAACCGCGGTCGTTC
Source organism: Nostoc sp. 'Peltigera membranacea cyanobiont' 232 (assembly GCF_002245985.1). Lineage (NCBI taxonomy): Bacteria > Bacillati > Cyanobacteriota > Cyanophyceae > Nostocales > Nostocaceae > Nostoc > Nostoc sp. 'Peltigera membranacea cyanobiont' 232. Next base: position 46,071 of record NZ_NOLK01000046.1, on the reverse strand, counting down.
CCAACCTTCACCTGCAATATCAAGTTGAATTTGTGGATTTGTATGTATTAAGGTTTTAAGCAGCCATTCCAAACCTTTATCAGAAACGATCCGTCCTGCAAACAAAATTCTATGGTTTTGATGGATTTCTAAACTTAGGGGTGCGGTTGTTATTTGCGGTACAGAGATACCACAGTGTAGCGTTACAATTTGCTCCGGGGGTACACCGTTTTTAATTAACTCTTGACGCACGTATTCGCTATTAGCAACAAAGGTAATTTTTACCTTTTTTAAGGTATCTAATAACTGATGAGTATTTTGAAGTTCTTTAAGAGTTCTTAACGGTCTACGGCTACCGCATTTATCTGCTAATTTACCCCAGGTACAACCTAAGTAAGAAAAGTTGCGATCGCAGATTGTGCGCTGCCCTGCTAAATACTTTGTGCCACTAGGACAGTATAATGAGTGATTATGAACACTGAAAACCGTGGGACACTCACCAGTAAGCTGCAATAGTAAATCTGGGCTGTGGATGTGCAGCAGCTTGAATTGACTTTGGTCAACACCCTTGAGGGATTTTATCACGCGATCGCTAACTTCAGGTGGTCGATGTTCAAACAGAGAAGCTAAATAAGTTTCAACACCTCCGCCCTCACCTACATCAAAATTCGAGCATTGATAAATCAGGTCTTCTTCAAAAATCCCTTTATGCAATTGTTTATCATTTTGCTTGGCATCACTGATTAAGTTAAGCATTAGCCACCATTCTTTACGTTATTATTCATTGAACTCCCATATAAATAGAGGTTTACTTAATCAATTTATATGCCAACATTAAACCAAAGCTTGTGTCTAACATCACTCACATAATGCCTGAGAGCAATGTTTTTACTTGCAGATTGATCTGGATAGATGAACTGATCTTCTACATTGAGAACATATTTTTTTGTACATAGAGGCTGACCATTATTGTGGTGCATTGTCAAATGTACAATCGTTTGTTCAGTAAAATAAGTAGGAATCTCTTGAAGATTTGCTAAACGTTCGATAGCAAAACTCCAGTCAAATTCATGCCTAAATAATATAAACCCACCATTTACTGGATTTGACTTTTCAGACTCATCATAAATAATTCGCTCATCTAGTGACATAGAACAATCAGGTAGATAAAGAGAGTATTTATCCTCCGACTTACTCAAATCAATTAAGTCAATCCCGCCGGGGAAAAATAAAATATCTGAATCAGTATAAATCGTATTACCATTAACAGGAATCGACATCAATGCCGACAATTTTCTGCCCATTGGATGCAGTTGGGCATAATCAAGAACACATTGAGGTAAATCTGTTCTCAGGAAGTTTTGTAAAAGTATTACCTGAACGCAGGGATGGATACGGCGAAGTAAATTACAACTAGAATCAGTATAACTGCCATCAGAAACTACAGTAAATGTCTTTGGAGTGCCGATATGACGAATGAATGAGCGAATACTTGCTACTTGTTCTGGTAGATCGCGTTCGCATGATAAAGCATAGATACTTACCGGAACTTGCCGAGTTTGCTTGATGGGGATACTGGCAATCTGAGAAAGGGCTGCTTTATATAGGGAGCGATTAAATCTACCCTGAATTTTAGCAGTGTGGTAGCCTATATTTACCATTTATTTTTCCTCATTAAAATTATAAATAATCGACTAGGATAATAAACTCGTAATTCGCAAATTACGAATTACGTTAGCGTAGCGGGGCGTTAGCCCATTACGAATTACGAATTATAGTATTGCATCTGATGATATTCCCAAAGCTTACCTTGGCGTGCAAGTAATTCTTGATATTTGCCCTGTTCTACTATCCGCCCTGCTTCTAGAACTACAACTTTATCTGCTTTAGAAATAGTAGAAAGACGGTGAGCGATCGCAATTACTGTTCTACCCACAGATAGCTTTTCTAATGAATCTTGAATTAAGCGCTCAGATACAGAATCTAGGGCGCTAGTTGCTTCATCCAAAATTAAAATTTCGGGGTTCCGTAGTAGCGCCCGCGCAATCGCAATTCGCTGTCTTTGTCCTCCAGATAATCTAACACCCCGATCTCCTAATTGGGTATTAAAACCTTCTGGCATTTCTAAAATAAATTCCAGCGCATTTGCTAATTTAGCAGCTTCTTGAATTTGCTCATTAGTCGCTTGTGGAGTCCCATAAGCAATGTTTTGCCAAACATCGGTATTGAAGATAAAAGTATCTTGACTAACAACAGCTATTTGACGACGGAGAGAGTTAATTTCAAACAGTTTTATATCAACTTCATCGATATAAACATTTCCTTCTGTGGCATTGTAAAATCTGGGAATTAAATCAGCAACGGTGGTTTTACCAGCACCAGATGCTCCAACTAGTGCAGTCATTTTCCCCTTTTCAATGGTTAGGGTAATGTTATGCAGTACTAGATTTTTGTCATCATAGCCGAAATCTACGGATACTAAATTTATTGCCCTTTCTAATGCCTTAAATTGAAGCTTTCCATTCTGAAAATAATTTTTATCATCACTTTTCAACAGATTTTTAATATTGTCTGCCGAGCCATGTAGAGTACTGAGAAATGCTCTCGTGCCATTAATATCTTGAACAAACGGAATGAAGCGAAATAGCACAAAGAAAAAGGTTAGCAAAGAAGCAACTTGTAACGTCCCATTACTAACCAGGCTAGTGAATGCCAAAATAATCATTCCGACTAACACCGTAGTAGCTACCCCTTCGGCAATTGGTTTGACAAGTGTCCAAGTGAATACAACTTTAGTTGTAGTACTTACTACTTTGTCGCTAGCTTTGTAGTAACGCTGGCGCTCAAATTCTTGAGTACCACAAGAATGAACAGTGCGAATGCCATTGATAAATTCTATGGCTGTTGATGTAAAGTTAGCATTAGCAGCTGTCATGCCAAAACTTGATTCTCTGACTCTGGCATTCAGATTAGATAACCCTACACCTAAAAGTGTAAATAGTAATGCGGAAATTACAGTCAGTTGCCATGATATCAAGAACATTGATATTAAGTAGACAAAAGTTGTTATTCCCCTAGTTACTAAAAAAGCTGCGCCGCTAAAACCCTGTCGGATTCTTTCGATTTCTGTAGTGATTGTGTTAATTAGTTCACCAGAACGAGTTTTGGCAAAATAGCTTAACGATAAGGATTGTAACTGTTCAAAAATTTGTTTGCGTAAGCGATCGCCAAAATGCAGTTGGGATAATTCAGTATAAACTTGTCCAAAATAATTGAAGGCAACACGCAACCAAGTACTCAATAATATCAGTGAAGATATGCGGTATAAACGATTAATTGCCGATGTCTTAGATCCCAAGACTAAAGTATCGAACCATTCTACTCCTGTTTGGACAGGTTGAGCGTTTGGACTAGTTAAGCTTTGCAAGAAGGAGAGTAAAAAACCAATACTCACACCTTCAAAGGTTGCTGCTAAAATTGAGAATGCTAGAGCTAAAATTACTATTTTGCGAAAGTGTTTAAATTCTCGCAATAGCAAATAGTTGTCTTGCCAAAAGCTGGAAGCTTTGAACAGACTACGCAGTTTTTGAAGAAGTTGAGAATTCATGGATTTTATAATAATAGTTTGGCAAGGTAGATAGACCGCTATAGACGCTACGTAAGTAATTTTTGGGTTAGCTTCAGTGCGGTAGATGAAATACCGCACAGATAAGTTACAGGGTTTGGCTATCTAGATGTAAGAGGTGAGACTGTGCCTCTACTTCCCATGAAGCTTTCATTTCTGGTAGTTTATTTAGCTGTACTGCATCTTCTAAAGTCCAACCACGAGATCCCGTCAAACTCATGTCACCCCGCAGCACGTTAAATAACTGCGGCAGATTGTCGAGATTGTATTTACCCATCCAACGCCCTAGTGGTGTGATGTTGTGTGAGCAAAACTTTATTACTTGAAAGAGTTTACCCCGTTCTCCAACACGCCATTCACGGCAAAAAAGCGATCCTGTCGAGTCAACCTGCATCAACACAATCAATCCCAACATCACTGGACTTACTAATAGCAGCAAGACGAAAGCAGCAATCCAATCAATTAGTCGCTGCAATTGTCTCCAGGGTTGGTTAGGCAGTTTATTGCCGGTAGGTATGCTGAGGAATATTGGTTTATCTGCTTCTTTGCACGCATCTGCCCAAAACCTCAGCAAAGCCTCACCCAGCTTTGGATCTATGCTTACCAAAGTTACAGGAGAATGTTGTAAGCATTCTACTAGCGATCGCTTACTATCTAATGAAGGCAGATAGGGTTGTTTCACTCGTCCAGGCTGCTTTACCAACAGCTGACCCCGCCGCCATTGGAGTGTGCAGTACCCACGACGATCTTGGTGTTCCTGGGTTACATCATATAAATTCTCTAGAGTTGGAATTATTGAAGCTGTCATAATGTCTTTGGGTTTATACAGGAGTGAATTAGTGAGGCGTTATCAAAGGCTATCAATGCCAAAGACCCAAATCCGAATCTTGTTGTAAGTCCAAAAAGTTGGAGATAATTGAGGGCAAAAATATGTTATTGCTATTTGCCACTCAGCCAAGCACATATCGTCCAGAATTCCGGTGGTGTAGAGGTGTACAAATCAACGTTACTATCAATATTCATGGACAATCGGTATTTTCCGGTAACTACTGAAAGTAGAAATATGTAGAGGTAAATTACCCATAAATCTATATCTACGTTTAATTGCACTGAGGTGTTTATTGTATCGATAGATATAAAAAACCCAGTCTGCTCTTGTCTTCTAGCCTTTATGAATGTGCTTTCATCTCTAGAATATAAGACTATCTAGAAACAGCGATCGCTCAACTAAATTCTTTATTTACTCTTTAAAGAGCCAGTGATTTCTCTGAAAACCCATAAAGATAGTATAAACATACTAAAATTTTCCCGATTGCAATAAAATTAAATTTTGTTCATAAAAAAGCAAGGTAGCACAGCTGTGCTACCTTGCTTGGTTTGTAGTGAGCGCTTTAGCGCTCAAATCAAGGACTAAAGTCCTTACTACAAACTCTTGAAACTAAGTACTAGCTACTTTTCTACAGCTTGACGCAGGGCCAATTGCTGTTGTTTTACATAAGGTACGTAATTACTGCTAGAGTTTGATACCCCGTTAGCCACAACCCCAATCAGATTTAACTTACTTAGCATGGCTGTAGCCTGAGTTAGCTGGCTTCGTGTCACAATACCAATGCTTGCCACCATGACCACACTACGACAAGATGAAGCGGTAAGCATGGCATCCACCAAGCCAAGAACTGGGGGAGCATCTATGAGTACCAAATCATAGTTTTCCTCAAAAGCTGCCATCAATTGCATCATCCGAGGGGAACTTAAAAGATTAGCTGGGTCAGCAGGTTTGGGGCCAGCAGTCAAAATATCGATGTAGGAAGAACCTGAATATTGAAGACTAATCTGGTTTGGTAGAGTTGCATCACTCGCTAATAGAGTTGAAAGCCCCTGTTCATTAGGAAGATTCAGTTGGTGGTGCAAGCTGGGATCGCGTAAATTGGCATCAATCAGTAACACCCTTTTGTGTAAACGGGCAGCACTCATCGCCAGACCAAGCGCCAAAGCTGATTTCCCCTCATCGGCTAAAGCTGAGGTAATCATCAAAGATTTTAAATTAGCAACAGTATTTAAAAGTTCAATATTTTTGTAAATCAGATCCAGCGATTCCCAACGTGGTGGAGATTGTAATACCTGAATTGTCCAGGGAGCGAGAACTTCTGGCTTACCAAAAGGCAACTTGATCATTGATTCTTTGGGTTTGGCTGGCGGTAATTTAGGAGTTGTTCCCAACAACGGCATGGCCATTTGCTTCTCTAATTCAGCAGTGGTGTGAACTGCATCATCAGCCGATTCTCGAATAAAGGCAGCAATGCCTCCTAACATAAATCCAACCACTCCACCTAACAGCAAATTCTGCTGAAGATTGGGGCCTAATTGGCCACCTTTTTGAGGTTCTTCCACAACTTCCCAATTAAAACCACCCTTGGAAAGTTCTTGCCGTAATTGCTGTTCTGCTCTTAAAAGTTGCTCTAACCTTTCACGACTAAATTGTAACTGCGGTAGCATCCGATTGTAATAAGCCAACAGAGGCGGAAAGCGTTTGATTTCCAAACGCAAATCGTTTTCTTTCTGAGCCAAAGTTTGATCGCGAGCAGTTAAAGCAACTATAGTTGTCTGCGTTTCTACTAACTGACCAGCAAGGCTAAGATCGATTTGGCCAAGTTGTCCTTTTTCGAGAAGAGAGTCTCCAGAAGTGAATCCACCAGCAGATTTTTCGCCTAAAGTTCTTCCTACTTCTTGTTGCAATAATTCCTTCTGACTCTGAAGCTGTTCTTTGAGCTTTTGCACACTCGGAGTCTGATCTGTAAAGCGTAAACGTTCTTGTGCTAGTGCCAGTTCTGTTTTTTGAATTTCGTTCAGTAAGCCTTGATAGCGAGTAGACTGACTCAGACGAGAAGCAACTAAAGCATTTTGGGGAGAACGGTTAAGTTGTTCTTCCAGAGATTTTTGGCGTGCTAAAGCTTCCCCATATTGAGCGCGAGTTGTCTGTCGTTCTTGGGAAATATTGTTCAAAGCTGTTTCAATTGCCTTGGCCTGTGACTCTGGATCGATTAAGTTCTGATTTCTACGAAACCTCTGTAAATTTGTCTCAGCCGCGTTCACTTCTTCACTGGCTTTACTTAACTGTTCCCTAATAATTTGCAGACCTTTTTGTAAACGCGAATTCTGTTGTTCTTTGTTATATTCGACATAAACTTGTCGAATTGCACCCAGAACTTTTTGTGTCTTTTCTGGATCTCCAGCCGTGTATTCAACTTGAAATATTTTAGTAGCGACATTATCTTCTTTGCTCCTTAATTGAGTTAAGACCAAAGAAGCTTTGATTTCACTTGCACTTATATCTGGATAACTAGATTGAAGTTTATCAACTGCTTTTTGAATGAGTCCCGAACTCTGCATCAAGTTAAGCTGGGTTGCAGTATCTATCACAACATTAGAGTCGGTAAACTGGTTGTCTAACCCAGCACCTTCTGTCTTGCCTTGATAGTTAGGTTCTACTAGCAGTTGCATTGAACTTTTATAAGTAGGTTTGGTCTTTAAAGTTACTATACCTGCAATAGCAATAGAACTAATTAATACTGCTAAAAACCAAGGGAATCTTCGTACAAATACGGCAAATAACTGTCCGTAACCTGGCTCACTTTCAGAAGCTGGAGTTATCTGAGGATTTAGACTAGTTTGAACCACTTTTATTATCCTTGTCTTCAAGACTTACGCTAAGAGATATCCCGAAGAATACCTATTCTTTTTACGAACTACCTTTGGACAGCGCATCGTTAGAGAAGTACGCCAAAGAGGAGAGAGAAAAATAAATAGGTAATCTTATAGTAGGAAGAGATTCAGAAATCAAATGAATAATTGATGCCCACCACAAGCCTGGTTAATAATTTGCTCAACCTTCCCAAAGAAGGCATTTTCTGAAAAGTTTGCTACTGCATGATTACGGATGCGATCGTAATCCCAAGAAATGCTATTGGCTTCTAGTAATGCAACTTGTAAAGATTCGGGTGTTTGTCTTTTGAAAAAGACTCCTGTTTCACCTGGTATTTGAGTATCTAATACTCCACCTGCTCCATAAGCGATAACTGGTGTGCCGCTAGCATTAGCTTCTACTGGAACTAACCCGTAATCTTCTAAGGCTGCGACAATAATAGACTTGGCTTTGGAAAACAAGTCTTTGCGGGTTATATCACTTACGTGTCCCAAGAACACAATATTTTTTAATGCTTTAGATTTTAACCGTTCTAGTTCTGGCCCGTCACCTGATATTAATAAGTGCCATCCTAGCCAGTTAAAAGCTTCGACTATTATATCAAGGCGTTTATAGCTAATCATCCGGGCTGAAGCCAGATAATATTCATCTTTTATATCGGAAAAAACAAATTTACTAGTATCAATTGGATAGTTAACCATCATTGCCTTTTTGCCATAAATATTTTCAATCCGGCGGGCAACAACACTAGAATTAGCAATGTAAAGGTCAGGTTCCTGGGCATATTTCAGGTCTACCTTTCTCATTAATTGAAATACTTGTTCGATTAAAGGTGCAAAATATCTATAGTCTCCGTACTCTCTTAAATAGGTTGCTGTATCCCATAAAAAACGGGTGACGTTATGGCAAAAGCAAATGTGGCGGGCATGGGGATTTTTTCGGACTGCTTTGGCAAAGCTGGTGCTACTGCTAATAATTAGATCGTAGTCTTGCAGATCCAAGGCACGAAATGCAGGAAAATATAGAGGAGCCATTGCCCTAAAATACTTTGCTGCACCAGGAATCTTTTGCAAGAAGGTTGTATTGACTATGCGATCGCCTAGATCGATAGTTTTTTGGCGATCGTACAGAGATGTGAAAATGTCTGCTTCGGGATAGCGTTTACAAAGCAGTTCAAATACACGCTCTGCCCCACCTCGCTGGGTTAAATAATCGTGGACTAGAGCAATTTTCATCAATTTGACCTAAAGTTTCGATCGGGTTTGGTTCAACGCTCCCCAGTAAGTTAATATCAACAACTTTAGTGTCCCGCAGTATAGCTTCCTATCCTCTTGACGAAATTCTGGCAACAAATATGTTATTAGGAGCTTCGGAGATCCCCCCAACCCCCCTTAAAAAGGGGGGCTTTTTCTCCTCTTTACCCACTTTTTAAGGGGGTCGCCGTATGCGGGGGGATCTGATCGGAAACGTATTAGGGGCGTACAGCTGTACGCCCCTACAGCCGATTTATTTGTTGCTATTACCCAACTGCTACCAAGATTTTTTCTGGGGCGAAATAATTGTTTTGCTCAGTTCTTAGTTGGTCGCAAAGTCTGCCTTCAGGTAATTCTACATCCTCATAAGTGAGGACTTGATCCTTAGAAATATCCCGTTTCAGGCGACATCCTTCGGCTAAACCAATTGGTAGGAGATTTTGCTGTTGGACGATGGGGGAATTTTCACATTGTCCGTAGGTCATGTAGTAACCGATGCCATCTAGGGTTTCTCCAGCTTTCAGGTCAATTTTGGCAGTGGTGACAACATCTACTAACGGGCCTGCTAGTGGAGACATCACGGCATCACCGAAGAGGACAGCACGCGCTACGGACAAGGGAACTTCAAAATGACAGAGGTGATAAGGAGTATAGAAGCTGTAAAGTGGGCCTTCGCCTAATTTGTATAAGTTGAGATAATGGCGTTGCTTGGGGTCGTCGTGAGTGGCAAATACATATACGCCTGGGCCTGGTTTTGCTCCAACTACATAATCGACAATGCCGCCCAGTTCTTTGAGTTGTTCAACATCATATAAATGGGTCATTTCCTCGACATAACCGTTGAAGTCATATCCCAACATTCCCCGCTTGGCGACTTTCATCCCTGTGGCATTGGCAACGATCGCTTGCTCAAAGGAAATTTTGGTTCCGTCAGCGAAGCTAGCCACCATGTGGGGCTTTTGACCCCAACGTTTTGCAAATCCTTCCTGGGTGGTGGGATTGCGATAGGGGTCTTGGAGTCCTTTAATGTTACCGCACAATAAGGGAGTTAGACCAATGCTTTTTACAAAGCGGTAGAGGTTCATTTGCACCCCTGGCTGATCGCCATCACAGGCGCTGAGAATGACACCTGCTTTGTCAGCATAGACTTTGAGGATGGGGCCAATGGTGCCGTCGAGTTCGGCATTCATCATAATCACATGTTTGCAATGGGCGATCGCTTCCATAACGATGTGAGCGCCAAATTCCACTGCACCTGTGACTTCGATTATGGCCTCAATGCCCTCAGCCCGACACAGTAACTTAGCGTCTTCTGTGACTGCATACTTACCGTTTGCGATCGCATCTTCTAATTCGCTGACAGTTGCAACAACTTGAATTTCTTCAATTCCTGCTTCCGAATAAGCTTGTTTAGCTGCATCAATCTGGCGATTGGAGATAGCAACTAACTCCATTCCTGGCACTGAATTGACAATTTGGTTGGCAATTCCTCGACCCATAAAACCAGCACCGATCATTCCCACCTTGATAGGATTTTCTGCTGCTGCACGGGCTTGTAAGGCGCGATCGATAATAATCATGAACTAAACTCCTTTTTGGAACTGTTGGTTGTGATACAAATTCTCTATAAACTTGCACTTAATAATTGGTTACAGCTAAAGATTAAGTACATTTTCATCGGAATTAAGATTAGTGATGGCTACTAACTGTTTGTTTGCTAGATGCCATAGAACCAGTATGTTTTTTCTGGCTGTGATTTTCGATAATTTGCTCTACAACATTTCTGTAGACTTGAGCAAACTTTTCTTTAGTATGATTTGCTCTTGCATATTCCCAAGCCTGACGAGACATTAGTTTTAAATCTTCAACAGGCAGATGGGAAATACTTATAATTTTCGCCTTAATTTCTTCAAGGGAAAGGTTATCAAAAATCACACCAAAATCGTGAACATCTACACCAGATTCGTAGCTTAAAATAGGAATTAACCCAGCTTGTAAGCAACTGATTACTGCTCCTGACTGTCCTTCAGAAACGGAAGGATAAACCAGTCCTAAACAGTTATTTGTCACCTCTATAAAGTCAGGACTACTAACATCAATCCACCCATAAGTATGAATATTAGGCGTTTCATACAGTTCCTTATAGAAAGCTCGTTCAAATTCTTTGTCATTACTTACCGGGCCACAAATTGTTAAATGGTATTCCGGCATTTGGGCAAAGGCATCTAAAACTAAATCTAATCCTTTAAGGACTAAAGCACTGCCACCAAACCACAGAAAACGTTTTCTTATTGCTTCAAAATCTTTCTTGTCAGGATAGGGATAAACGACAGGCGAAGAAATTGGAATCCGATACATCGGTTTGTTGGCATACTTGAATGTATCGGTTGTGAAATCGTTACCCAACACAATTGCACAATCAGCATATTCAATTCCCAAGTTAGGAACCTCAAATCGCTGTGGTTTTAAGGTTATACCTTTGCGCTGTTGTACTTCTAGAAGCCTATTGCATTCTGCTGCATTGCGAAACACCATATTTGCAATGTCAACGTGGAAAATTTTAATGCAATCTTTATTGAGTTTTGGTGCCAACGCTTCCATCCGATGACGGATATCAATGAAAAATGCGTAATCCTTTTGCGGAACGAATTTATCATTGTGGAACTGGATAACATCAACGTTGTAGCCCAAGTCCAAAAAAGTTTGGGCTATTTGCCAAACTTCCCAGTACCAAGTATGGTCATTAGGCATTGGCTGACCAGGTTTTAAGAGGAATGGCTCAATTCGATAAGAAAGAAGTACATTCCCCTTAGAAGGTTGTTTTGGCTTTAGAGAAACAACCTGTAATGTTTTCGCATAATTAATCCGAGCTTGGACTTTTTGGGAGACAAAAGAGATAGTATTTCCCACGCGAGATAGAATATTTGACATTTATTTCTACCTAATCCCATTAAGTTAATAACTCAACTTTGAATTAGTAATTGATAGTTACGTATACATCAATCCTAATTTATTTCTTTACTTCGCGCTCTTTGCGTCCTTCTCTAACGAGACGCTGCGCGAATGCGGTTCGTTAAAAAATAATTTTACGAACTATTTAACCCCCATATCTATCTAGAAGTACCGCCAACAGTCATCATTCTTAACAAAGGCCAACTTAAATCTTTCTCAGAGATTTCAGTCACATCTAAAGGCCAATCAATGTTAAAAAACGGGTCGTCATAGCGTAAACCTCTTTCATACCCTGGCGTGTAAAATTCACCTACTTGATATACAACTTCAGTCTCATCTGTAAGTGCTTGATAACCGTGAGCAAACATTTCTGGAACATACAAAGCGCGGCGGTTTTCTGGGGTAAGTTCTACACCAATGTGTGATAAAAAGCTGGGAGATTCAGGACGCATATCAATAATTACGTCATAGATTGCGCCTTTAGTACAACGAATTAATTTCGTTTCTGCTGCTGGGAGAACTTGATAGTGCATTCCCCGAATCGTGCCTTTTTTGTAGTTAAAAGACAAGTTACATTGGGCAACTGTTGGCTTTAATCCGTGGGCTTCAAATTCTTGAGCGCAGAAAGACCGAGCAAAAAAACCACGGTGGTCTGGCTTTTCTTCCAAGTCAATAATGAATGCGTCTTTTAGTGCGGTTGTGGTGAAAATCATGTGATTCCTTTGAGATGAATGTTGAGTAAAGAAAATAAACGAACCACAGAGGCAATAGAGTTGCCAGTGCGCCCTTGCGGTTTCCCGACTTGTAGTAACTGGCGCGGCACAGAGATATGAGAGTTTGAGAGATATAGGATTACTATTTGATTTTTGAACGGAATTAGGTATTGTAGGGTGTGTTAGAACGGAGTTCGTAACGCACCATTATCAAGGGTTTGGTGCGTTACGCTGTCGCTAACACACCCTACGTATATTTTCAGAAATCAAACCGGATTCCTATATGTTATGTCAGTAATAAACCTACAAATTTGAAGCAACGCTCCTTCTCTTCCTGTGTGTTCTCTGTGCCTCTGCGGTTAATTAAATTAATTTAAGTCGAAACTTTAACTGCATCAGATGCAGAACGTAACTCTACTCTGTGATAAGTATCATCCCAGTATTGGGTGCAGAGGTCTGGCCGTTCGGGGGGATTGGCGGTGTAACAAAAGAATAATGCTGACCGGTCTTCTGTGCGGACTGTGCCGTGATGCAGAGCGTTTTTCGTATCTACAATAATGACAGTACCTGCTGGGCCTGGGCAGGATTTCCAAGCTGATTTGGGGATGACTGGTTTTACTTGTTCATCGTCGATACCCATATAGCCTGACTTCCAAAGTTTGTAGTAAAGCCGAAAATAATTCCAACTAAATAAGGAAGTTAAAGAGCGAGGAATATATTCAAAAGGCCCTGTTTTTTCTTCTACATCATTCAAGTAAATGAAGATTTTGATAATGCGACGGTCTTCTGCATCACTATGCCATAGTAGCGTTCCAAACTGATATTTGCTCTTGAAATCTTTGCGTAAATGTACACCATGAAAAGCAATAGGAAGACCGATATAATTTTCGATGATGTTGAGTAGTCTTTTCTCTACTCCCCAGGCATAAAATTCTGGTAAACCTGTAACTGTGTAAATTTGTGGCAACCTTTCATCTAGATGGTCGTTGTTGGGATTTTCCATCTGAGACAATTGATGGTAGGCAGCTTTGAGCAGTTCAGGGCTAGAGTTTAACCCTAAATCTGCCAGTGTTGTGACGCAAACGCCATCTTTTTTGAGAGTATTAAGGATGTTGCGATCGCTCCCTTCCAATGCTGGCAAATTTCTGCTATGCTTCCAACGAGCGATGTAATATTGAAAGTCAGACAAAAGTGTAGCTATTTTGTGTTTAATAGCGTTAAACATGGCGTAAATCCTTCTCTTATTGATATATATTTTTTAGTAGTTTCGTAGCTTATGGTTTATAGTTACGCACTTCTTGAGTAGAGATTTCACTCGTTTCTGCTAACCCAAACTCTTTAGAAACCATCACATCAAAAGCACATAAGCTGACTAAAGCCAAAAATGGAATTACTGTTTTGATGGCGGACATCGGCCATCTTCTTAAAGCACCCAAGAAAACTTTCAAATTCACTTCTTTGCCGTTTTGCAAAAGCATCCGCCTACAAAACTGCTTAGAATATCCACTCTGCTCTAATTTCAAAATTACTTCGGGGATATGTTTGTATTGCATTAACAGTGCTGATTTTGGTTCTTTCTGCCAATAACTCACACCAACAACACATTCTAAATAAGTCTCTTTAGTGACAATTACCCTGCCGTTAGCAGCACAATATCCGGCTAAATATGCCAAAGATATCCAGTTATTCTCAGCATCTTGCCAATTTTGGAGAGCGCGTTTTACTAAGTCAGTGCGATAGACTGTAGCAGTTAGAAAAATGACTGCACCGACACTTTTTGAAAAACAATGTTCAAATATAGCTTTACCATCACCATCGCCATCTTCACTATCTATATCAAACCAGCGATTACCAACAATTTTTGGTGGATGAACTGGCTCACCAGTAATTTGGTTGCGACCAGAAAAATTAAGAAACAATAATGATAAATTTTCATATTTTCTGAGTTTATTAATTACATAAGCAATGGCTCTATCTTGAATTGGATCGTCATCACCAATTGTCCAAACATATTTTGTTTTAGTATAATTAAGGCAATACATAATATTTTTAACTACGCCTAAATTTTTAGGGTTTTTATTTGAGTTAAATGTAATATTGCTAAGTATGGTTTGCCATTTTTGGATCACCTCTTGAGTATTATCTGTTGAACAATTATCAGATACTAAAATTTCACATTCATTTTCAAAGCCTTTGATAGCTTGAGCCAACCAAGTAAGTTGTTTATCTAGAAGCTGGGCCCGATTGAATGTAGGAATAGCAATAGTCAGGAGTTTATTCATAATTAAGCTCAAATCTATAGTTAAGAGGCTACTAGCAGCAGCTTGTTTATGAACAAGCTGCTTTCCAGTTTATTTTTTTGAGATTTGACAACAAAAGCTTTATAGAACTACGCCTTTTTATTACTTATTACCTGTTGTCTATATTCATAATGACAACATAAAAATAGTAAGAAAAGGCGCTTTTTGGGTTATATCTAGTAATTACGACGCTATTAAAAGCCTATCCGGAATCGGACACGGATAAATTTTGACTTCAGGAATAGGCACAACAAACTGTCCACCCCATTCGCCAATAAATGCCATTTGCTCCATAATTTCTTCCTTGAGATTCCAAGGTAAAATTAGGACATAATCTGGTTTGGTTTCGCGGATTTTATCTGGTTCAAAGATGGGAATATGAGTCCCAGGTAAAAATAAGTCTTGTTTGTAAGGATTGCAATCGACTGTGTAATCGATAAAATCTTTCCCAATCCCACAGTAATTAAGCAATGTGTTACCTTTGGCTGGTGCGCCATAGCCAACAATTGATTTCCTTTCTGCTTTGGCGCTTATAAGGAAACTTAAAAGCTTATGCTTTGTTTCTTTAACTTTTTCAGCAAATGTAATATAAGTCTCCATCAGATGGAGTCCAGCAGCAATTTCCTTTGCTTTTAGATGGTTAACTCGGTCATTGGTGCTAGGATTATCAGCATTGTCATGTTTAGCATAAATTCTTAAAGAACCGCCGTGAGTTGTTAATTCTTCTACATCAAAAAGTTGCAAATTATGCGCTGCAAAAATCTTTTCGATAGTGAGGAATGAGAAGTAAGAAAAATGCTCATGATAAATAGTATCGAACTGATTTTGTTGAATCAGTTGTAAAATGTGAGGAAACTCCATCGTCAAGATCCCATTTTGTTTGAGGATGAGTTTCATTCCAGCGATAAAATCATTTAAATCTGGTACATGAGCTAAAACATTATTGCCTATCAAAAGATCGGCTAGTTTTCCTTGTATCACGAGTTCTTTGGCAGTTTCAACCCCAAAAAACTTGTTGATACTAGGAATGCCTCTGTCTTGAGCTATTTTGGCTATATTTGCTGCTGGTTCTATTCCTAAAACTGGGATTCCCTTTTCTACAAAATATTGCAGTAGGTAGCCATCGTTGCTGGCAATTTCAATAACTTGAGTATTGCAATTAAAGCCAAATTTTTCTACTATCATATCGGTGTAATCTTTGGCGTGTTTTAGCCAACTTACCGAGTAAGAAGAAAAGTAGGCATAGTCGCTAAAAATCCGATCGGGAGTTTCAAATTGTTCTAATTGAACTAAAAGAGTATCCTCGGAAACATAAGCATGGAGTGGATAAAATTTCTCGGCATGATTTAGCTGTTCTGCTGTCAGATAAGCATTGGCTAAAGGTGACATTCCTAAATCAATAAAGGTTTTGTGTAGAGGTTGTCCACTAAAACGGCATTTTGCGATCGCCATAAACTTCAACTCACTAATTGCAAATATTTTGATAGATGAAATAAGTCCGAATCAAATATTGTTGATTCGGAACTTTAGAATATTTGTTTGCTGCTATTCGGCAACTCTATCTACTTTTTATTCCAGAAGAAATCTTTGTCAATTTGCTCGGTACGAATTAGATACTCTAGCTGTTTTAAGCGAGTAAATCCTCTAAATAAGAAAGTATCTTCAGCCATGTCTATTTGACTGAATAAATCAAATAGCTGCTGGGCACCAAGTCGGGCATTCCAATCACATTTAAATCCGGGGAGAATTGTGTTGATTTTCTCGAAGGATACCCGATAGCTGCGGTTATCTGAACCGTTGTCACCAAAGGACAATTTACAATCTGGGAAAATATCAGCAATAATTTCCGCGATTTCTTTAACGCGATAGTTGTTTGCTGTATCTCCCACGTTGAAGATTTGGTTATGTACAATGTCTCGTGGTGCTTCTAAGGCGCAGACTATTGCTTTGCAAATATCCAGTGCGTGGACTAATGGTCGCCAAGGTGTACCATCACTGGTCATTTTGATTTGCTTACTAGTCCATGCCAACCCTGCTAAGTTGTTTAAAACAATATCAAAGCGCATCCGGGGGGAAGCACCAAAGGCTGTAGCATTCCGCATAAAGGTGGGAGAGAAGTCATCGTCAGCGAGTGGTGTGACATCTCTTTCTACGAGAGTTTTGCATTCTGCGTAGGCTGTTTGGGGATTAATTGAGGATTCTTCTGTAACATCACCTGCGGTAGCAACGCCGTAGACGCTACACGAAGACATATATACAAAACGACGCACACCCATAGCTTTAGCTAGGCTAGCGAGACGAACTGAACCGATATGATTAATTTCGTAGGTAATATTCGGTGCTAATTGTCCGGCTGGGTCGTTGGAGAGTTCTGCCATGTGAACTATTGCTTCAACACCTTCCAAGTCATCAGGGGTAATGTTGCGGATATCTTTGTTCAGGGTTTTAGGTGTGACCCCATTAGCGTTGTATAGCCAACCAACTTTATAGAAACCAGTATCTAGACCAATAACTTCATGTCCGCGTTCAATTAACAGAGGCGGTAATAATGAACCAAGATAGCCTTCTGTTCCAGTTACTAATATTTTCATTGTAGTTAATGCCTTTGTATTGATGAGTTAAATTCTTCGTTTAGTAGGGGCGCATAGCTATAGCGTGTTGCCCAAAATCCCTGGTAGGCACACACATAAATTATTTTCGGAGGTGTTTGTTGGGTATCAGCGCTTTATAGCGGTTCTTAATTGATGCACTACACTTTTTCTTATGGGATGGGCCGAAAAGCTCATCCCTTTTATTTCCGGGCGCTGATGTTGCTCACCCCACAAGATTCATGCCTTAATTCAGCAGCACCGGAAGTAACTATAGATATCTATGCAGTTACTACATTATCTAGATGCGAGAGTTGGGGAATTTCCGCCACAAGCGCTTTGCCGATTTCTAGAGAAGATGTGGCAGCAGGAGAAGGAGCATTGCAAACATGGATGGAGTTTTGACCAGAAACAATCAAAAAGTCATCTACAAGCTTGCCATCGTTCATTAAGGCTTGAGCGCGAACTCCTGCATGGGTGGGAACTAAGTCTTCTGCTTGGACTTCGGGAATTAGTTTTTGCAAACTTCTGGTGAAGGCTGCTTTACTAAAGGAACGAATGATTTCTTGGATACCTTCAGGGGCGTGTTTGGCTGCCAATTTCCAGAAACCAGGATAGGTGACGACTTCAAGAAAATCTCGTAAATCGAAGTCGGTTTTTTTGTAACCTTCGCGTTTGAGTGACAGAACCGCGTTTGGCCCCGCGTGGACGCTACCATCAATCATCCGGGTAAAATGAACACCCAGGAAGGGAAAATCGGGATTGGGAACTGGATAAATTAGTGTCTTAACCAGATAGCGTTTTTCTGGGGTCAGCTCGTAGTATTCTCCCCGGAATGGGACGATTTTGGCTTGGGGTTCAACTTTACCTAATCTGGCGGTGCGATCGCTATGCAATCCCGTACAATTAATTACAAAGCGGGTTGCAAAGTTACCTTTGTTTGTTTCCAGTACCTGATTTTTACCACTTGGGGAGATTTTCAGAACTTTTGTATTGAGATGCAAATCCCCACCCTGCTGTTGAATTAGCTGGGCATATTTTAAACAAACTTGCTTGTAATTAACAATACCAGTTGAGAATACCCGAAGCCCGCCTACACATTTTACGTGAGGTTCAATTTCCCTGACTTCTTCGGGGCTAATTCTCTTAACTTCTATGCCATTGTCTAAGCCACGTTGGTAGAGATTTTCTAGATGTGGTAGCTCTTGTTCTTCAGTTGCAACAATTACCTTACCACAAACTTCATGTTCTATTCCATACTCTTGACAAAATTCTACCATAGAGCGCGAACCATCACGACAAAATTTAGCTTTGAAACTCCCTGGTTTGTAGTAAATACCAGAATGAATTACCCCGCTATTATTGCCGGTTTGGTGAAATGCCCATTGACTCTCTTTTTCTAGTACTAAAATACGCGCATTGGGATAGCGTTTACCTAAAGCTAATGCTGTAGAGAGTCCAACTATTCCCCCACCTATAATCGCAAAATCATACATTAGTATTATCGCACTTGAAATTACAGTAAATCTATAAAGTTATTTGGGATTGGGTACTGGGTACTGGGTACTGGGTAAGAAAATATGAGTAAGATTTGGTTTGGATGTGAATCTTCATTCAAATCTTCCCAATCCCTAGTCCCCAGTCCCTAGCCCCCTTACCATACCTTCCAAGGAGCTTGATTGTTTTTCCATAGCCCTTCGAGATAGTTTTTATCGCGTAAAGTATCCATCGGTTGCCAAAAGCCATCATGTTTGAAGGCAGATAGTTGTTCCATATCAGCTAGCTTTTCTAATGGCTGTTGCTCCCATACTGTAGAGTCATCAGCAATCAAATTGATTACTTCTGGTTCTAACACAAAATAACCGCCATTAATCCAAGCTCCATCACCTTCAGGTTTTTCTCGGAAGCTGGTAATTTTAGTTTGCTCATATCCTAAAGAAATGGCTCCAAAACGTCCGGCTGGCTGAACGGCTGTGAGTGTTCCTAATGTTTTTTGTTCTTTATGAAATCTAACTAGCTCGGTGATATTAATATTACTTACACCATCACCATAAGTAAAGCAAAAAGTTTCATTACCAAGATGTTCGCTGATTCGCTTTAAGCGTCCGCCTGTCATGGTATTATCGCCCGTGTTTACTAAGGTAACACGCCAGGGTTCAGCATAACCAGAATGCACGTTCATCTGGTTAAATCGCATATCAAAGGTAACATCTGACATGTGTAAGAAGTAATTAGCAAAATACTCCTTAATTATGTAACCTTTGTAACCGCAACAAATGATGAAGTCATTAATGCCATGAGCAGAGTAAGTCTTCATTATGTGCCAGAGAATTGGCTTACCACCAATCTCAACCATCGGCTTGGGTCTGATACTAGTTTCTTCACTGAGGCGTGTACCAAGCCCTCCAGCCAAAATCACCGCTTTCATGCAATTACCTCGGAGATTTGTAGGGATATTATTATTTGACTTTATCGAGATGAAGAGGATGCACTTAGATAGAGAAAAATTGATTTCTAATTTGTTTTTCTCAGTCAATAATCTAACTGTAATTTCCGGCAAAATTATGAAGGAAAGATAAATTAACATCTTTTCTATATAAAAGCTCTATGAATATCTATAAAACTAAAAATAAGTTACCTAGTTAAATAAAAATTTTACCCATAAAATAACTAGGATTAGCTGGCGCTAACCCTAGTCTGGCTGGATTTATTCAATCAAAACTAATAATATGTAAGTAAAAAAACTTACATATTATTAGTTAGTTTTTTCTAGATTACTTGAGCCTTGGAATAAAGGATCGCATTTGTTTTCTACGACTACACACATATTGCTGAGTGCTTGCTGATAATTATCCATATCATCTTGCTCAAGAAAGATTTTGGCAGATGCCTGTATATCTTCGATAGCTTTCGTCTGGTTTTTGTTAGATTCACTACCGCCATATTGTGCTAGCTCATAGCGAACCATACCTCGTTTGAGATATGCTTTTGCTAGTTTGGGGCTAATAGTTAATGCTTCGTTAAGATCGGCGATCGCTAGTTTATATTCTTGCTCATAATTGCTGCTATATTGAGCAATTTGATAATAGACAACACCTCTCTGAAAGTAAGCTTCTGCTTTGGATACATTAAGTTTTATCGCCTGAGTAAAATCTGCGATCGCTCTTTTGTAATCTTGTTGAGATTCACCGCTATATTTAGCCATTTGGGTGCGGACAATCCCCCGTCTGATATGAGCTTCAACTTCATTATTATCCAGACCGATAGCCCGATTATAGTCTGCGATCGCTAGGTTATATTCGGTATCAGGATCGTTGCTATATTCGGCGAGCATATAGCGGGCATTGCCCCGATTCACCAGAGCTTTGATTTGATTGGGATTGATTTTGAGAGCTTGGCTATAATCCGTGACTGCTCCTTCGTAGTCTTTCAGGTTATAGCGGGCATTGCCACGATTTACAATTGCTCTAGCATGTGTTGGCTCTTGTACAATTGCTTCGCTCAAGCTGGCAATTGCTTTTTCATAGTCTCGGTTTTTGTAAGCTGTATAACCCTGCTGATAGTAATCAGCGAAGCTGAGTTTGTTAATTGTCTGGCGAGACTTCAAGGTTTGTTGGGTGTAAGCATTTTGGGAAACTAACGGCTGAGTAAATTTAATCATTACGTCCGCATATCCCAATAAACCAAAGCCCATCAAGCAACAAATAACTGGGTATAATTTTGACCTCTTGGAACGTTTATAAGATGAACCGCTTGGGGTAATTATTGGCTGCCAATAATTAGCTAAGTGCGGTGACATACTGCGCTGTGGAAAATGCGGTGTCTGGGTGTAGCGCTTTTTCGCTTTGATTCGCGGTTGGAGATGTTCTCTAGCTTCTATAGCCCGATGTGATGGGAAGGGGTCGCGTCCGCCTAATCGCACTGTCCGTTCGCACCAGGGACAGCTACGCATGTGGTTGTTGTAGCGATGCTGGGGATTTGTAGTGCAGGTAATTAAAGAATCTTCGGCTTCCGCGATTGCTGAGAGCCAAGTCTGGGCACTGGGGCGGAGTTGTGGGTTGTTGTGACCCTCTTCAAAACAACGGACAAATAGTTCTTGTAAGCTGGGATGAAGAATTTCCCAAGGGGGTGCAATGGGGGTAGGTAGGTAGGGTACGTAACGCTTTTGGCTGTAAGTGAAATGACCCGATGCAATGCGGGCTTCGTAGGGCGGTGGCTCAATAGCGCCTTGAAAAATCCCCGAAAATGGGTGAGTGCCTTCCATGAGGAGTTGGAATACCAGCACCGCTAACCCAAATAAATCGTGAGAAATTTCGCGATCGTGCTGGGCAAAAGTTTTATTCTGTAGTTCTGGTGGAGTAAACTCTGGTTTCCCAACAGGGCAGCGATAAACAACATTGCTGTTGGGGTCGGTTACTTGAAAAGAGTCTGTGTCTATCAAAGTCACCAATGCCGTATCACTGACGAGGATATTTGACTCGTTCACATCACCAATACAATATCCACTAGCGTGCAAAGCTGCAATTGCTGCCGCCAAGTTACGAGCCGTGCGGAGCAGGTACTGATAGTTGAATAGGGGACAGTGTTGGCGACGGGTTCTGGGGTTGTAAAAGTCGATGATTGGACGCATCCCCTGAATCCGTGGCATCAAAAAGCCCAGGATGCTGTTTTTGCCATCTGCTGCCCGCAATACATCCTCTGGCCAAGCGATAGAGATATGCCCCAAACTAGCCGTAGGGTTTTCTGGGGGGTTGGCAAGCATCGCCTGTAATTTATCAGCATGGGCAGTCGTTGGCTTGTGGTAGATTTTCGCCACCAAATGGTTATCGGATGGCACTGCATAAACACAAGCTTCACCGCCACGCCCCAAACTGACATTGAGGCTGAGGATTTCTTTTCTAGGGGAACAACGTAGTACCTGCATAATGAAATTACCGCTAACGGAAGTTATTTAAGATGTGAAACCTGTAAATTGATTGCTCATGAGTCGTTGAATGCAGCTATAATGAGTGTCAAATCATCATCAGTGCGTTGCGTGATTCGGTCTGAGCGTAAAAACTTTACCAACTGCTCCTTTGCTTCTGTCTTATCCTCGGTATTGGCGACAAATTCAAATAGCGGAAAAAAGAAGGGTTTGTGAGGTTCACCAACAACCATATTCAAAGCCAGCATTTGTAGTCCGTCAGTAATAATACCAACATTAACTATGTCGGTGCGCCATAATCTCATCTGCGCCGTATGTAAGGCTGTAGGCGAAGTTAAAAAAGTGGTTTCGTTGATGTATTCGCCGCTATCAGGTATAGTCAGTGCGAGCAGATTGCCCGTGCGATCTTTTGCCACTGCCAAACCATCACCTATTTGCACTACAGCTACAACTTCTGGGGTGGCAACCATCATAATTAAGGTAGTTGCTAAATCTTGAGGCTGTTTGTCACAAGTAGCCGCCTCATCCTCCACAGCTTTTTTGGCGGCTAGTATGGCATCATTTAAGAGCGATCGCACTAAGGCATCATCACTCAAAAGTTTTCGGGTGATTCCAATGCTAGAAATGCTTTCTATTGCTGTTTCTACAGCAATCATCGCTCCCACTTTCCCAAGGCTAGCAGAACCCGCGCCATCTGCTGCGGCCGCCACTAAAACATTATCTGACAATATCTGCCAGTGATGAGCATCCTGACATAACTGCTTGTTTTTTAAGTGACTTGTACCACATACAGACGCAGCCACAATCCGCCATTGAGCAATCTGTTTTGATATTTTCATAAGATTTTTTTCCCAACAGCTAGCTGTGTCAACATCAAGCTGCGATTTTTAATTAAACAGTCCCCCAACCAATGGGCGGTAGTGCTACCTGTTCGTCTACCTGTGAATGAGATACAGCTGACATACTAGTTGATAGCCAGACAAACATTTCGATAAAGTTTAATCCTTTCAGTTTCAGTGGTGTACGCACAGTTATTTGATTTAAACGCGTCATATTCGCATTCTCTACACCAACTGTAAAAAATGCTACGCGCTTATTAGCTTCATCTCCCTGTAAACGCTGGGATGCTTGCTCTACTACATTCTCTAACTCGCCTTGCGGTTCTCCATCGGTAATCATGAATACCCAAGGACGATAGTAAGCAATCCCATTGGTACGATACTGAGATTTTCGCTCTTGAATTATGTCCAAAGCTTTATGAATTCCTGCACCCATTGTAGTTAAGCCCTGGGCTGTCAAAATGGGCGGGTTGAATTGATCGGCAGTCACAAAGTCTTGTACGACATTGACATTACTATCAAAAGTGACGATTGCCACTTCCACTCGTCTGGCGGCTAAGGAATTTTTGACTAATTCATCCTTTAAACTGAGTAAACCTTGATTTAAAGCCTCAATCGGATCTCCCTGCATCGAGCCAGATGTGTCTAGTAAGAGCACA
Source organism: Nostoc sp. 'Peltigera membranacea cyanobiont' 232 (assembly GCF_002245985.1). Lineage (NCBI taxonomy): Bacteria > Bacillati > Cyanobacteriota > Cyanophyceae > Nostocales > Nostocaceae > Nostoc > Nostoc sp. 'Peltigera membranacea cyanobiont' 232. The sequence goes on along the minus strand of NZ_NOLK01000046.1, from coordinate 22,536 downwards.
CAAGGACAACGTGGTTCTGGGTTCTCAGCAAATTCTACTACTTCATCAAGTCTTAAAGTATCGTGCATAACTTTTTGTGTTATGTTAAAGTCCAAAGCCTTATTTCCCTTTTCTCAGATTATGTAATTCCAGTCGACTCAGCGACTACAGACATATAGTATCTAGTGGTAGATGCTCTAATCTTTATTAAACAAATTATTTTCATAAAGTTCTCTATATATTTTAAGAAGAACTTGAGTACAGCTTAGTTTAGCAAAAAAGAGTTTATCAAAACCCAGCGTTACCTGTTGTAATGTATCTACCAAAAATTTATATCCATTAAACCTACAGTACAATAAATACGTAAACTTTCCTAGATAAGTTTTTAAAGATTTTATGTAGGAAAAATGTTCCTTTATAGAAAAATTATTAACCATAATTTAGGATCGTTAGCTCTAGAAGTATACCAGTGGAACTGCGGGAACTTGGAATAAAATTTGCCTCTTAAGATGAAGAGACATCAATAAACGTCGTTATTAAAGTCTTTAGCCAACAATTGTCGGTAGTGAGTAAAATCTAAAATTAACCAACATCTTCTGATAGTCTAGCTATGATAATTGTTTACCTTTATTCATACCCACCCACCTACTTGTTTTTTGAGATAGATTAAGTAAAATGTGCTAAATGTAACAAATGGGTTACAAAGCTTATAAATTTTAATATATATACACATTCTAGAAATATTACAAAGAAGAAAATACTTCATAGTTGATATTTTCAATCTTCAAATGTTCGGTTGTTGATTCCGCAAAAAAACTTGAAAAATATGAATAACTCAGGTGCATTCACCAAATTACGTCCTTTAAGTTTGTTAAGACAGTTATCTAATTGCTCTGATAGTACTTATTTACAAGCATTAAGTAACTCAGTATCTTGGTCGATTTACTTAGAACAGGGCAAAATAACTTACGCTACCCATTCAGTGGAACCGTTCGATCGACTAGAACGCCATTTGCGCCGCCTCAGCCACCAAGTTCCTATGCTTACTAGCGAGGTTCGCGTTCAAGTCCGTCTGATGTTTGAACCAGATTCCCACAGTCAGCTAATCGAAGATGACAGCAATTCCAGAAGCCACCCTCCTGAATATCAGGCGATATCTTGGCTTGTTAGTCAACAACATCTACATTCTACCCAAGCAGCAGTGCTGATTCAAGAATTAGTGAAAGAGGTGATTGAATCATTTCTACTGATTAAAGGAGGTACTTATGAATTGACAGAACCAATTGATAGAATGCCAAGAATTTGTCGGCTAGATGTAGAAAAAATTCTAGACCGTTGCCAAGTCAGATTACAAAATTGGCAGGCTTTTATTCCACAAATTTCTTCTCAATATCAACGTCCATATCTGTTAATTAATAGCAAGATTGAGGAAAAAGACTTACCAAAACTTCAGTCAGATTTAATTAATTGGATGAAGGGTTTCAGCCTGTGTCATCTGGCGACAATTTTGAATCAAGATGAAATCCAACTGGCTCGCAATTTATACCCTTACATACTGAAGGGTGCGATTATTTTGCATGAACCCGATCCACCTTTTGATAAATTACCAAAGATATTTGAAGAGCAATGTCTACAACAGGCTACGCCTGCGGTTTTCTCAAAATTAGTTACAGAAATAGTTCACACCACAAAAGAGCTAAGTAACACCGTCAACTATTACCCCGATATTTCTGAAGAGAATATAGCTCCTGTTCAACAATTACCACAGATTTCTCCTCCTCTCCAAGAAAACTTTCAGGAACCAACAATATCAAATAACATAAATCCTGCTTCTCTAAGAGTAGCGGCTGCTACTGTAACGGCACAAAAAGTCCACAAAATTGTTTCTGTTGATGATAGCCCCACAATTCTTAAAGAAATTAGCCGTTTCTTAGAAAATGAAAATTTTTCTGTAGTGACCATTAACGATCCAGTAAAAGCCGTTCTGTCAATTATAAGACATAAACCAGACTTAATTTTGTTGGATTTAAACATGCTGGGAATCGATGGTTATGAGCTGTGCCGAATTATACGAAATAATTTAATTTTTCAAAAGACTCCGATCATTTTTGTCACTGGGAGTAAAGGAATTGTAGACAAAGTAAAAGCGAAACTAGTAGGGGCATCTGGATATCTTACCAAACCGTTTACACGCGCCGAATTGCTGAAAACAGTCTTCATGCATTTGACTTAAATGTAAGGATTCAGGTAGAGAGTACCTGATAATAATTTGGCAGAACGGTCATTATGATTATCTGTTACTAAACAAAAAATTAGTGGTGGTTCATGGTTGCTTGAGCGATTTAGTAATACTACAAAACTATTAATGAGACTTAGGCAAAAAACACCGATAAAATTACCTCAAACGTATATCCCAATGGGTTTTGACATCGTTTTACTTGGTTTGTTGATATATTTGGGTTTCAGGTGTTTTGGGGCATTTGGTGTATTTCCCTTACCCTGCAACGGTTTGAGGCTTATTTATTCGTCAAAAATGTTTAAATCCCGTTAAGTGTTATGCAAACTTGTCGAACTCAGCAGCATTCTGTTATCAACTTATTTGCGTTAGCTTTACATGCACATGTTGGTTATGAAATTACTTATCCTTTCACTTATTCCTTTTTCTGCAACCTAAATCCTTACACTGAGTATGGAATTCTAGCGCCCCTTTGCCAGATCAGCATAAATAAATATTTCGACTCCCAACACAATTAAGAGTAGAAGTTCCACCCAAGACAGAATAGTTATCGCTAGGGGAGGTTGGGAAACCAGAAACCAAAACGCTGAAAGAGCAATCACGCCCGAAAATACAAAAGTAATTTCATCTACAATCAACTGCTGAATCTTGCGACGTTTTCGATGCTTGTCATCACGATGAGCAATCTCCCAACCAAAGAGAGTTTCCAGATCCGTATAGCCCGTGTGTTCCTTAACTTTATCAACCAGCTTGAGGCGAATGTACTTGCCAATCGCTGAAATTTTATCGTCATTAACCACATAAGTCCAACCCAGAATTAGACAAACCCACGGAATCACCAGCAGAGCATAATAGTTCGACGAATTGGAAACGGCAAACGAGATAACAGTTCCGAACAAGCCTAATGTCACGTAAAGCAAGTTGTCCCGAAAGCCGATTCGTTGAGCCTGTTCCGACTTTAACTTGTCGTATTCCTTAAAGAAAATTTCAAGTATTTGATCTTTATCGCTCATGGCTGTTTCCTAAATAGCATCATTTTTCCTCAGTATTCTGGCTATCTCACTACTATACTTTTACTATTAGTATTAACTAAAACTTGGGCAAGACTCAATAAAGCAGCAAAATATAGAATAATGTAGAGGCTAGCTGCTATAAATTTTATAATGTAGTCCTTGAGTTAAAACCTTAAAATTAACTATGCCGATTGCTGTTATCCTTACTGCCTTGTCCGTTGAGTATCTTGCTCTCCACTCTCATTTAACAGATATTCAAGAGAAGACTAGTCCCTTGGGAATGGTTTATGAACAAGGAAATTTTATTGGAAACCGACAGGAATGGAAAGTGGGAATTGCCGAGGTGGGGGCTGGCAATATTGGAGCAGCCCTAGCAGTAGAACGGGCAATCTCGTACTTCAAGCCTAATATTATTTTCTTTGTGGGGATTGCTGGAGGAATCAAAGACGTTGCAATCGGCGATGTGGTGGCAGCAACAGACGTTTATAATTATGAGTCAGGTAAGGTAGGAGAGCAGTTCTTCACCCGACCAACCTTGGGAAAGTCAACCGATGCACTGGTGCAGATAGCCAAGTCAGAGGCAAGAAAAAGCGAGTGGTTGCAACGGCTATCCGACACTCCAGTTTCGCAGCCTAGTGTGTTTGTAGCTCCCATTGCTGCTGGAGAGAAGGTGGTTGCCTCCAGGCAGTCAGATATTTTCCAGTTATTGAGGACGAATTATAACGATGCGATCGCCGTCGAAATGGAAGGGTTTGGTTTTCTGAGTGCCGTCTTTGCCCACCCCAATATTAAAGCGATTGTGATTCGAGGTATCTCCGACTTAATTGAGAATAAAAATGACGATTCTATAGAAACTGAAATAGATCGCCACAATAAAGCTTCTCGTCATGCCGCTGCTTTTGCTTTCGAGATTTTGGCAAACTTTCAATTAGAAGATGGAAATGGAACAATATCAGAGGTTGAATCTGAAGATGCAAATGCAACAACTAATACTTTGATATCTAAATTTGAAAATTTAAATGATTCTGAAAAAGAACTATTATATTTGTTTGCAATTGAGTATAATGATTTCCTAACTCTCAAAAATCTTAGAGAGAAATTATTTGCTAAAGAATCGAGTAAATTAAAAGATAATTGTAAGATTCATTTAGATGAATTGGTTAAAGAAAATTTTTTAATCCAAGATGCTGATAAATATATATTACAATCTGATATGTATACCCATGTAAGAAAAAAATTTATAAATGAAGTAAGTAAAGAAATTCAAAATCAACAGCTTAGACTTTTAAAAACTCACTTACTCTTTTCAGCACAATCAGAACCTACAATTAAAACCAGGCGAATCAATGATATCTTAATCTTTCTTAAAAAAGAATTATTAATTAAAAATACTGAAGAAGAAATTACTAAAAAATTATCTTCTTTTTTAGTAGATTTAAATTCACAAACAGAATTATTGGAGAATTATGCTGCTGGAAATATTTTGAATATATTACTGCAATTAAATCTGAAAAAAGATTTTAGTAACTTTAATTTATCAAATATTACTGTTGCACATGCTGACTTGCAGGATGCTTTTTTAGAACAAGCAAATTTTATTAACTCTGACCTAACTCAATCTAAGTTTTGTGAACCATTAGGTTGTATTCATTCTATTGCTTTTAGTGCAGATGGCACTTATTTTGCAACAGGAGATGCTCATGGTTCAATTAGAATTCATAACACAGAAAATCGAAGATTATGTGTTCTTAGAAATGCAAGTCATAGTCAGATATGGTCAATAATTTTTAGTCCAAATAATCAAAAATTAGCTAGTTGTACTGAAGATGGTAGTCTTAGTTTGTGGGTTGTAGATAGCATATCTGATGATCAAGAAATTACACTTTATCCCGATTCTAAACCCTTTCCTTCTAAATATAACGGTCGTATTTTATCAGTTGCGTTTAGTTGGGATGGAAATATATTAGCTATTGGTGTAGCTAATATAGGTATTATCTTACAAAATGTTGAGATATCTGAGCCATCAAAAACTTTAATACATGAAAATGTACATTGTTTAGCTTTTAATAAGACAAAGAATAATACAAGACTTGTAAGTGGAAGTAATAATGGATCTGTCAAATTGTGGGATATAGATAGTAAAGAATCCAAAGATTTAAAAAAACAAGATAATTGTACAGTTCGATGTCTCACATTTAGCCCTGATGGTAGGAAGATAGCTAGTGGGGGAGAAGATGGAAAAGTTCGACTATGGTCTGACTCTAATAATTGGGTAAACCTTAGTGAAATTAATTGCAAGCCAATTGAAATTAGCGATCCAAAAATTAAGCAGGTGCGTGCATTAGCTTTTAGTCATGATGGAAAAACTCTTGCTATTGGGTGCATTGATAATGAAAGTGCTACTCATTCTAGTGAACATACGATTAGATTATGGTCGGTAGAAGAGCAAAGATGGTTAGAACCACTATTAAACGCTCACACACATTTGATAAGAAGTTTAGCATTCTGTCCTAAACCAGAAAGAAGTAATCTTCTAATAAGTGGAGGAGATGGGCGTACAATTAAATTCTGGGATATTCAAAAAAGAGAATGTATAGACGTTATAAAAGGATATGCAAATCGCATTTGGTCTATAACCCCTAGCTTTGATTGTAAAACCTTTGCTTCTTGTGGTGAAGATAGCAAAATCCGAATTTTGGAGCAAGCTAGTAATTACAAATGTATTCAATCACTTTCTAAGCATACTGATTGGGTTTGGTCAGTAGCATTTAATCCAAATAATGATTTTTTAGCCAGTGGGAGTGAAGACCATAACATTTTATTGTGGGAACGAAATGGTGAGAATTGGGAATATAAAACGACTCTAAAATCTCATCAAGAACGTGTAAGATGTGTTGCTTTTAGTCCTAATAATGAGCTTCTTGCTAGCACAGGCAATGATAAAAAAGTTATTATATGGGATATGAATTATATCAGAAATAGTATAGAGAAAGATAAAATTATACGTGATGAATTTTCCCATAAAGACCGAGTGCTGTCAGTAGCCTTTAGTCCAAATAGTCAATACATTGCTAGTAGTAGCCGAGACAAAGTTATTAAGTTAAAAAATCTTGTTAATAAGAGTTTTATTAATTTTAATGAAACTCATGATGACCAAGTACATACTATAGGTTTTAGCTTAAATAACAGAACTCTTGTTAGTGGAAGTTTCGATAAAACATTAAAAATATGGCATATTAATTCTCAAAACTGTACTTGTATTCAAACTTTAAAAGGACATAGTGCAGGAATATTATCTGTCGCTTTTCATCCTAAAAATAATAATATAGTTGCTAGTGCTGGACATGACAGAACTATTAAGTTGTGGAATATAAATAATGCAAGATGTCTTTCTTCGGTAAACGGACATAAAGGTACTGTAGAATCTGTAACTTTTAGTCTTGATGGTAAATATCTTTTAAGTTCTAGCCAAGACCAAACTATCAAGATTTGGAATATATCAAAAAATTATGATCAAATTAATCATATTCAGACTATCGAGCTTCGCAACCTATATCAAGATATGAAGATTGCTGGTATTAGGGGTTTAAGTGAATCTCAAAAGTCTTCATTAATAGATTTAGGCGCAGATTCTAATGTACTGTAAAATAAATAGTTATTCAGCACTTAGTATTGAGATATTTAGACAATGTCTGTATTTAATTGAATTATCCTATATTATGCAACGCCGGGCTGTACTAGTCAAAAAACTCAAATAAAATTAAAGTGGCGTAAACCTTCTAAAATACCATTTGCGTAAGAAGATTTCGCAAGATAACGGTAATCTGTTGAATTAGCCTTGTACCATTCAAGCAATTCTGGACGAGCGTTACCGACAATAATTCCACGTTCTTCTCCAGCACTAAATAAAGCTATATCGTTTCCCGAATCACCGCATACAACTGTCGTAGCGGAATTAATTTCCCATTTATATTGTAAAAACTTAACTGCTAAACCTTTATCTGCATACAGGGATAAAATGTCAAGATCCTTCCCACCACTATAAATTAAATTAAATTTCAAACTCTTGCTTTCTAGCTGAGACTTTAATTGCGGTAGAACTTTTATAGAGTTTTCTTCACTTATAAGATAGCTGACTTTAAATGGACGTTGTTCTGATTCCTTTTGAGGCACTAATTCAGGAAAAGCTGTGGCAATTTCTACTATCAAGTTCCGATTCCATCCATCTGATAACTTTTCTGACCATTCTGAATCAGGAGTGTATTCTTGAGAGTCAAAATAGATTTCAGTTCCTACAGAAGTAATCAGTGCATCAGGGGTAAGAAGAGGTTGTTCTGCTATTAGCTCTTTATATAAAGTTAATGAGCGTCCTGTTGCGTATACTATTTTTGTTCCGTAGTCTTTTCGATGCTGTTCTAACTCATGATTTAGCTTCTCTAACGCTTTGTAATCACCTACTAATGTATGGTCTAAATCGGTCACAAATAAAAAAGAACTCATGGTATTTACCTACTAATAGAAATCCTAGTGGTTGAAAGCAGGATACGTAGAAGCAGAGATGTTTCACCCTACGGAGCAAGGAGTACCGCAAGGGAAGATTATTTAGCCCCGTCCTTGCTAATATTGCTTTGGATGGTTTAGAGCAATTATTAGAAGAATATCGCAAAATAACCTCTCTCAAACATATCTCCCATATTTAGAAAAGCCAAGACACCATGGCAAAGATAAAAAAGCGATATTGTTCTGCCAGTCTAACGTAGTAGGATTGTTCAAGTGAAAGGGTACGCCTAGCGGGGCGAGTAGCCATCGAGCGCTTCTTGCACCCTAAAATAAGAACAAAAGACGATTCCTAAAACAAGCACACTCCATGCGTATTTCTCTAAATTGGCTGCGCGAACTAGTAGAGATAAAACTTAGTCCAGAAGAATTAGCTGAAACCCTCACAATGGCGGGGTTTGAGGTTGAAGATATTGAAGATCGCCGCACTTGGGCCAATGGCGTGGTTGTAGGGAAAGTACTTGAGCGTCAACCCCACCCCAACGCCGATAAATTAAGTGTTTGCCAAGTCGATATCGGTGCAGGTGAAACTTTAAATATTGTCTGTGGCGCTGCCAATGTGAAGGCAGATATCTATGTGCCGGTAGCAACTACGGGTACTTACTTACCCAATATCGATTTAAAAATTAAACCTGCAAAATTGCGTGGTGTCCCATCTCAGGGCATGATTTGTTCTTTAAAGGAACTTGGTTTGCCCACCGATGTAGACGGAATTCATATTTTTACTCAGGAAAATTTACCATTGGGTAGTGATGTGCGTCCGTTGTTGGGTTTAGATGATGTGATTTTAGACCTCACCGCAACTGCTAATCGCGCTGATGCTCTGAGTATGGTAGGTGTAGCCAGGGAAGTAGCAGCTTTAACTGGTGGAAAGTTGAGTATTCCTGAACCTGGTGAAGTCTCTATTGCCAAAAAGCCTGGAAATTTAACTTTAAAAATTGCTGATACCCAAGCTTGTCCTGCATACATCGGTACGGTAATTGAACAGGTGAAAATTGCTCCATCTCCCGAATGGTTGCAACAGCGTTTGCGGGCGGGTGGGGTACGTCCCATCAGTAATGTTGTGGACATTACTAACTACGTTTTGTTGGAATGGGGACAACCACTCCACGCCTTTGACTGCGATCGCCTAAAATCAGTTGCAAGTAACGAAAATTTAACCATCGGCGTCCGCTTCGCCAATAATGGAGAATTCCTCAAAACCCTGGATGGACAAACTCGCACCCTATCAACCCAAAATTTGTTAATTACCGCTAACGACAGACCCGTTGCACTAGCGGGAGTTATGGGTGGAGAAGAAACGGAAGTCCATGAAGGGACTCAAAGCTTAGTTTTAGAAGCAGCTTTATTTGATTCCGTGGCAATTCGCCGTTCTTCCCGCAGTGTTGGGTTAAGAAGTGAAGCTTCTGGCAGATATGAACGGGGAGTTAACCGCGCTGAGTTGGAAGTAGCTAATCGCCGCGCCTTATCTTTAATTAGCGAATTGGCTAGTGGAATTCTTGTGCAACAGGAAATTGCCGACACCCGCCCCGATCCGTCTACCTGGAGTCGTTCGATCGCACTGCGTTTAGACCGAGTTAATCAGATATTGGGGCCAATTGATTTAGGAGAGGACACAGGTGAACTCCAAGAACAAGATGTTGAGCGCATCTTGACTGCATTGGGATGTCAATTGACTCCTTCAGGAGAAGATAGCACCCATCAACCTACATGGTCAGTTTCTGTCCCACCCTATCGTTACCGCGACTTAGAACGGGAAATTGATTTAATTGAAGAAATTGCCCGTCTCTATGGCTACAACAAATTCTGCGATACTTTACCAGAAAAAGCCGAAGCTGGTTATCTGCCTTTAGATGAAGAACTGATTCGCAAGTTACGAGCTTTCCTCCGGGCTGAAGGATTGACAGAATTAATCCACTATTCTTTAGTCAAACCAGGAGAAGACAGAAATATAGTACTGTCAAACCCCTTATTTGTCGAATATTCAGCGCTGCGAACCGATTTGATCTCTGGGTTAATTGATGCCTTTCAATACAATTTAGAGCAAGGTAATGGTGCGCTGAACGGCTTTGAAATCGGGCAAATTTTCTGGCGAGAAGAAGACGGTTTGCAAGAAACAGAAGCCCTGGCTGGGATTATAGGAGGCGATCGCACTCTTGGTAAATGGTCAAAAAGTGGACGCGAAGAACCCATCACCTGGTTTGAAGCCAAAGGCATTTTAGAAAGTGTATTTCGGCAACTTGCCTTGGAAGTAGAATTCCAACCCGATCGCCGCGACGATCGCTTACATCCAGGACGCACCGCTTCCCTGTGGATTCGGGGTAACAGGCTGGGTATTTTTGGACAACTCCATCCCCAACTGCGACGAGAAAAAGGCTTACCAGATTCCGTTTATGTTTTCCAGTTGGATCTAGATGTGCTTTTAGAATCTGTAGGACAAGATGAAATTCTCGTTCCGGCATTTCAGCCTTATTCTACCTATCCAGCTAGCGATCGCGACATCGCCTTTTTCGCACCGGTGAAAATCTTAGTTTCCGAAATTGAAAAAGTAATTACCAAAGCGAGTAAAGATTTGCTCGAATCGGTGGAACTATTTGATGAATATCGCGGCGAAAATGTCCCCGAAGGACAGAGAAGTTTAGCATTTCGTCTAGTTTATCGGGCTAGCGATCGCACTCTTACTGAGGCAGAAGTCGAACCAGTACATAATAAAGTCCGCGAAGCCTTGGTGGAAAAATTCGGCGTTAACCTGAGAAGTTAGGATTTAGGAGTTTTTTGGTCTAGTTCCCAGGTTCAACCTGGGAATACTTTATTTGAGGCAGAGCCTCAAATTCTTCTGTAAAGACTAGCCAAAAATTTTCAATTTTAGATTGGGGCATATTATGAACACGCTGGAAATAACTCAACAAATTCAGCAGATGCAATCACACATGTCTCTCACACTTGATAATCCTAAATCAGTCAAACTACAGGTTAAACAAATTTCTCTATTACAAAATCAACTCAGAGCGATCAAAAAGGAGGTTAATGTAAATATACGTAATATTAATCAGGAAGCAAGTCAATCTGGTACAGATAGTGTTGTGTCAGTTGGCTTGGACATTTTTGGGAAACACAAGTGGGCTGGAAGGTTGAGGGCAGAAACTCGACGTGCAATTGAACGAGAAAAAAAATTCTCTCGTCAGCCATATTTTGAAATCAAAGAAGCAATTGACAATCTCATTTTAGAAGGAGATCGACTCAAGCTTTTAGCAGAGCAATATCTTATTAACCAGTAGGAGTAACAAGTAATTATGCCTAAATACATACTCTGGGGGACTTACTGCGAAGACGTTCTCGAAAAACGCACCCCCCACCGTCAAGCTCATTTAGATGGATTAGCAAAACAGAAAGAATCCGGTGTGCTAATTACTCTTGGCCCAACCAAAGATGTTACAAAAGTTTTTGGAATTTACGAAGCCGAAGACGAAGCCACTGTGCGCCAGTTGATTGAAAACGATCCCTACTGGAAAAATGGCATCTGGACTGAATATTCTGTCAAAGAATGGATTCAGGCTTTATAAATTGGGCATTGAGCATGGGTATTGATTATTAATTCTTCTTCCCCCGCTCCTAGTCCCCAGTCGGGAGCAACGCGAAAAAGTGAGATCGTCGTGAAAAGAGCAGGGGGAGTGAAGAGAAAATCTTAGTATTTTTTACTACCGAAATAGTCCTAAATACACTTGTTTCTTTCTCTCCCCCTGCTTCCCCTGCTTCCCCACCTCACTGTCCAGTCCCCATTCCCCAGTCCCCATTTATGAAAATTTGGCAGGTTGATTTTTATCGTCGTCCCTCACAAGATGCATCGGGACAAATTTTATGGGAGTTGTTGATTTGTGACGCAACTCGCAACTTTGAGTATGAAGCTACCTGTCTCCAGTCAGCAGCGAATTCTAATTGGGTTGCTGCTCAACTTGAGTTAGCTGCTGGTGAAAAATTGCCAGATGTGATTCAGGTGTTTCGTCCCCAGTCTCTAAGCTTAATTGAGGCGGCTGGACGCAATTTAAGCATAAATGTCGAACCTACCCGCCACACTTTGGCATTGAAGCAGTGGTTACAAGAAAAGCAGTATCCCTCAGCGCTGGATAAACCACCTCCAGCACCATTACCAGAGAACCTCTGGGGAGAACAATGGCGTTTTGCGACTCTAGCTGCTAGTGATGTAGAAACGAGATTTAGCGATCGCCCCATTCCCATTTTGCACATCCCAGAACATCTCAAACCCATCAATTTGGGTTTAGCGTCAACGGTGCCCGTCCCTGGTGTGGTAATTTATGGTGGACGACAATCAATGCGCCTAGCACGGTGGTTACAGCAAGCCCGCCCTGTGGCGTTAAACTACATTTCTGGCGCACCGGATGGCTTAATATTAGAGGCTGGCTTAGTAGATAGGTGGATTGTTGCCACTTTTGAAGATCCAGAAGTTACAACAGCAGCCCAAACATATCAACAACGGAAACAGCAAAGTCGAGGATTGCACTTTTTGTTAGTACAACCAGATGATTCCGGGATGACTTATAGCGGCTTTTGGTTATTACGGGCAGATGATTCATATTGATAGATAATTATTTAATATCTTTTGCTGTTGGCGAATATCGTCTCGATATTTGCCCATTAAAATCCTGATTAACATTTTACCCAAACAGTAAGAAGCCCGCCAAGAAAAAACAGCATCTTGTAAATCAATATGGCTACGCTCAAATAAAAAATGTCCGGTTAATCCCACCAATTGAGTTAACGGTAAGCCCAAGAATAACCAAAAGTTTTGCAATTTCCAAGTATAAAATAGTAACCCGTAAAAAAAGAATATTCCCAGAATGTGTAGAGTAATATTAATTGGATGCTGATGTTTAAGAATAAAAATATCCCAATAGTCTGTAAAGGGATGATCCAGAATTTGATTATTAATCCGATTTCTCAAACTTTGTTGAGGATTATAATTCATATCAAAACCTTACCAAATTTCACCTCGCTGCATCACCAATTTTCTTCAGAAGTTCATAGCATTGCCAAAATCGTCGGGTTGTGTAGTGCATCAGATTTCGTTGCTATACCCTGTTTGAAACTCAGCGATCGCACTTTATCCACCTTAGTCATCGCTTTCATAAAAATAGTGCTTTATACATAGTCTAGAATAACAAAGAGCGATATAATTTATACCTTAATAGTCATTATCAGCCACACAAATACCTTTACATTTAATACCATTCGTAGCAGTGCGCTGACAATGAGAACATAGAACTTTTTCGTTTTCTATTTCTTCATTTATTTTTATACTAGTGCCTTCCTGTAGCTTGTCTTTTTCGGTCTGGAGCTTTTCACTCATAAGAATCGAGGAATTATTCGCTGTTTAATATTTCGTCGCTTTTTTATGGCCATTATTAAGCAGAGGTTTGCACCGAATCATAAGGCTGGATCAGAATCTCAGCCGGAATACCTAACTCTTGATTTAACTTCCGAATCATCTCCAAGGTCAAGGAGCGTTTACGAGATAGTATCTCAGATACCCTAGCTCGACTGCCAAGACATGACTCCAAATCACGACGAGACCAGCCACGGGTATCCATGTAGTATTGAATTGCTTCGATAGGATCGGGTTTTTCAATAGGAAAATGTGCCTTTTCATAAGCTTCTACTAAGGTACTCAGGATATCTAATCGATCGCATTCAGGTGTATTAGGGACGGCATCAAACAGCAACTCAATTTCTCGAAGAGCTTCCTGATAGTCAGCTTGGGTTCTAATTGGACGTAATTCCATACATCAACCTCTATTTAGATAGAGTCACTTGAAGAGATGCTAACTTTTATTCCGAATTAAGTCTAACGTTCCTAATCAGCGATCGCTCCACCCGTCGCATGTATTACTTTCATAAAAATAGTGCGTTCTATTTCGTTAATGTAGCGTACAGGAAAAGCGATCGCACTAAAGCTCTAGAAATCGAGTTCGAGACAAACCCGCTTCTGTTGCAAGTTCTGGAAATTTTATCTGTACTTCTTTCAGTGTTAAAGGCGGATCTGGATCTATGTCAAGATTTGCACCTATTAATCTCGCACGTCCATAATCTGCGCGATGGATATAGTTGTAGTATATGACATATTTATCCCGATCAATTTGGTACAGTTCATAAAAATGTGGGCTGAGGGAATCTTGATAAATTATCAGTTCAGCAATTAGCTTACCTCTAAAGCGAACCACTTCAATCGCTACAGGGTAGTTTGCATAATTAGACCAGAGTGTACCAATTTTTTTCTCAACAACACCTGCACCAAGAGGTTCTTCAGGTATTTCGGATAATGCCCAGTCTATTGGAATTTCAAGACCTCGGCGTACATATCCAAGATGTTCCTCTTTGATTCGCTGTAATTGATCAACTGGATACTCATTTGGTTGGTCATCAACCAATTTATGATGTATTTTACAAAGCAGAATCAAATTTGAGAAAGAATCTAGTTGATCGACAGGAAAACTTAAATCTCCACGTGGGCCACCTGCTTCTCTTGCAACAATGTGGCATTCATCACCAACTATAGATTCATCATCATTTGGTGAAGCATCCATAATTAGCTCACATTTACAGATTGCACACCTATTTCCAGAACGTCCCCACAAAATTTTTCTTGTTTTATCAGTAACGCCCAAGCAGTAACACCTCATATCAATTTACATTGTTAAATTGATATTACCAACAAAACATTAATGTAGTTGTACCACAACCTTTAAGCAGATGGTGACAAAACAATTCCCAACTTTTCACGCCCCAAGCGATCGCTCATCTTGCCCACACAAACAACCTGAATCCCATTAATATAAGTTTGCTTTCATATAGGAATCCGGTTTGATTTGGAGAAAAGATACGTAGGGGAGCCAGTCGTGTGGGCGGGTTTCCCGACTTGAGCGGTAGCGACTGTGCGTAGCGTTACTGGCATTGTGTTAGCGACATCGTAACGCACTAAATCCTTGATAATGGTGCGTTACGAACTTCGTTCTAACACACCCTACAATACCTAAATTTTGTTCAGAAATAAAATAGGAGTCCTATAGGTATATTATATCGATATATCAGATATGATATAAATACAGCATGGGAGATCAAAGTAAGCCTTTAGTTTGGTTACATGGTGAAGTTAAAACCCCACCTTTCAGTCAAGAAGCACGCATAGAAGCAGGTGTTCTGCTCAGACAATTACAGGAAGGTGAATCGCTTGGGTTGCCACATTCACGCCCTATGCCAAGTATAGGAATTCACTGTCATGAATTACATATTCGAGATGCAGATAAAAACTGGAGGATCATTTATCGAATTGATGACGATGCAATCTTGATTGTTGAAGTCTTTAATAAAACAATCAGAACAACATCCAAGAAGATAATTGAGGTTTGCAAAAAGCGTCTGAGCAAATACGATACCGATCAACAGGAGTAATGTGATGGATCAAGCTAAGAGAGAACGTTTGAAATCTAAAGGTTGGAGAATTGGCACAGTTTCAGATTTTTTGGAGTTAACACCCGAAGAAACTATCTTGGTTGAAATTAAGCTAGCTCTCAGCCAAAACTTGAAAGAGCGTCGGCAAAAACTGATGACTCAAAGTGAACTCGCTGCTAAGATTAGTTCTAGCCAACCTCGAATTGCTAAAGCTGAAAATGGTGATGCTTCAGTATCAATTGAATTGTTGATTCGGGCAATGTTAGCAACAGGTGCAACCCCTCAAGATATTGGACAGGTGATTGCTGGTGTGGGGTAAAAGCAATTCAATGCTCCGCTCTCAAGCCTCCGCATGAGATAATTCAACAAGGAAACAAAACAGTTCCCAACTTTTCACGCCCCAAGCGATCGCTCACCTCACCCCCACAAACAACCCGAACCCCATTAATATAAACCCCTTGCACAATCTCATCCGAACCACGCTTAACCATCCGAGGTTCACCATCTAAAACTGGATCTGATATCTGCACCTGTGGGCTAATTGGCTGATTTAAAGCATTGGGATCGAGTAAAACTATATCCGCTTTCGCACCAACTTTCAGAACTCCCGTATCAAGACGGAACCAACCAGCCGGTTCCCCCGTAACGCGGCAAATCGCAGCTTCAGGTGAAAGGAACTTGGTTGCAACTGCTTGTTTGAGCAAAGACAAAGCTCCATCATAGTAGCCCAGGTTACGGACGTGAGCGCCAGCATCGGTAAAACCAGGCAAAATATGAGGATGCTGCATCATCGCTAAACGGGGTTTTAGGCGATCGTTCGCTCCTGTCGCCACCCAGCGTAAATCTGTATCGTATTTTTGTAATGCGTGGATAAATAAATCTACTGGTTCTTGTTGGTTTTGACGAGCAATTTCGGCAAAACTTAACCCTTGCCAACTTGCTTCGGGACAGTGAATAACTTCCATCAAATCTAACTGACGATGGAATGATTTACGCCATTTACTCAGCCATTCTTGGCGAAACTGACGACGAAATATTTCTGATGCCCATAGTTGTTGCCTTTCTTCTCGTGACTGACAGCCATTGAGTTGTGCGCCTGTGGAAAATTCTTCAAATAAGGGAGTCACAGATCCATCAGAGTAAATAGTGAAGGGTTCGGTTAGAGTTTGAAAGCGGACATTCCCATTTAGAAGCCGATTCCAAATAAAAAGTAGGGGGGAAAATATTCGCCATAGGTTGCGATCGTGTACGGCATCTAAGGCTGAGAGGACTGTTAGTCGCAGTGGTTTTTGTGCAATTCCTGAACCCATCCGCAGAATCTCTACAAAGGAAGCAAGTCGTTGTAAGTTGGGTGTGACTTGAAAAACTAGATCCCGTTGCCTACACAAATCTGCTAACATTGCATATTCTTTAAATTTCGCGTGTTGAGACGGAATTGTGCAGCCTTGCCATTCTCCACTCATCCGATGCCAGGGAAACATATCAATAGAAATACCAATAAAGCCAGCGTCTAAAGCATCTCTGGCTATGCGCTGCATAAGTTTTAGTTCAAATTTTGTCGGCTGAACAGTTAAGCTGCGTTCTAATCCCATCACATGAGCGCGTAAGGCACTGTGTCCAAACATTGGGGCAACATTAGGGCCAAGGGGTAACTGTTGCAAATGCTGTAAATATTCTGCTGGTGTTTGCCAGGAAACCGACTTTTCTAGCCATTTTGCAATCAATCGATGGGAAAGTGTCTCTACCCTCTGAAAAATATCAGCTAAGATTTGGGGTTCTGCGATCGCAACAGACAAGCTACAGTTACCAATAACCAGGCTAGTAACACCATGACGCACTGATTCACTCAATCCTGGTGCAATTTCTAACTCTAAATCGTAATGAGTATGAATATCTATAAATCCAGGTGTCACCCATAACCCAGAAGCATCAATCATTTCACGTGCTGGGGTAGTCAACGAGGGTGCAATGGTAACAATGCGGCCATTTTGAATGCCGATATCTCCGCGAACAGGTGGAGAACCTAAGCCATCGAAAATTAACCCGTCTTTAATCAGCAAATCTAGCATGATTTTTTCCCTTGGCTTCCTTGCAAGTTTTAGGGCATGGCTTTGAAATTCTCTAGCACTTTATCAATAAAAAGTTTGTTTATCTTAGCCTCATATCTTCTAATTCTTTAATTCCAACTTCAGCGCGTATAAGGTTGTGCTGTAGTAAGGTCAGGTATAACCCTGTAATGCTTGATGTTGAAAGTACATAGCGTAGCTCCTCTGTCAACAGCGCAAGCGGCAATCAAAGCATCAAGTAAGCCTAAATTATCTGATAAGTGATAGCTGGTAAAATTTAATAGAGCAAGCCCACAGTTAGTTTCAGTAGGCCAAATCACGGGTAGGGGAGCAACGAGCTTGAGAGTATTGCGGACTCGTTGAGTATTTTGAGCATTTTGGATGAGTTCCATAACAACAAAGCCAGGAATGCTCGGTACTTCTGGAAGGCTGGCAAACCAAGCAATTGCAGGAGTGTGGCCGCGCTGAATATCAATCAGAATGTCTGTATCCAATAAGTACATTAAATTTACCTACGATCGCTCCCGTGTTTCAGCCTGATGGCGTAACTCACGAGCAGATGCTTGACTATCAGTGATATCCGGGCGTGAATTGATCACACCTTCGTTTTGCCAGTAGGTAACAAGCTCTGCTCCAGTTTTGGGTAAATTATCTACAGATTTTCTTGTAAATAAAATACGTAAAATATATTCTGATAAGGGTAAATTGAGTTCAGAAGCTTCGGTGTGAAGTTCGTTTTCTAGTTCTGATGGTAAATTCAGGTTAATACTCATCTCGCTCTTTTGTCTAGTTGTGATTCTAAATTGATTGTAGCTTGAGCGGAAAAAGGATTTGCTGGGGTTGTTTTGAAATAGCGATCGCAACTTCAGCGCATTTCATGATTTTATTGATGAACCCGAAAATAAACTTTAGATTTACTCTGTTTTTTGATAAGATTATCTGATTCTTTAATCATAATTTATCCACCCCGATGCTCAGTTTTCACCCAGTGCGATCGCTCTTTTTGCACGCACATCTTTAAAGTTGTCACAATCATCACAGGAATCCAATGCACCATGTATAATGACCCTTGAATTGTCGCCCAAATCAAAGACCATCCTCGTAAATTTTGAAATTGGTAAAGTCCAGCAATAAAGGCAATTGTCAAAATGACGCTGAGTAGTGTTTGGAGTGGAAATAAAACTGGATAATGGCTATAAAATATTGTCCAAAGTAAATCGGGAATTAACCCAATTGGCAGAAGAAATTGCAATAAAAAAAACAATAGTAAATCAATTTCTTTCGCCCAACCTAAAGTAAGAATTTGAGGGAAATAATCCAAATAACGCTGATAGCCACCTTCAGCCCAACGACAGCGTTGATACCAAAGTTTTTCCCAAGTAGTTACACCTTCTTCCTGAATTGATGGAACTGTAATAAACTCAATTTCCGCACCTGCTAAATAGAGTTTGAAGCAAAGATCCAAATCATCGGTGACAGTGTTCTCATTCCAACCTTGACACTTTTCTAACAATTCCCGACGAACTAACATCCCATTACCCCGCAGTTCAGACATTCCACCAATAGCAATGCGATGGGTTTGCAGAAAACTATCACAGTTCATTTCCATCTGCTGACAACGGGTTAAGAAGTTGGTATTAGCATTAGAAATCGCTTTTCGCACTTGCACTGCACCGATCGCTTGCTTCTGAAACAAAGGTACTGTTTGCTGGAGAAAATTGGTAGGTAATTGAGCATCCGCATCACAGACTAGAATAATCTCCCCTTGGGTAAAGGGAAACACCGCATTCAACGCCCCTGATTTACCACCTTTTGATTCCCGTCGATGAACTTGTAAAGCTGGAAATTGAGTTTGTAATTCCTTCAAAACCTGTGGGGTTTCATCGGTACTACCATCATCAACAACCCAAATATCTAGGGAATCGCTGGGATAATTCAATTGGCATAAGCTGTAAACTAGATTAGCCAAGACTGAACTTTCATTTTTAGCCGGAACTAAAATCGAGACAGGTGGTAAATAAATCTCACTCTCCATCACCGCCGCCACTGGTTTTGCTAATAGCATCCGTAATGTTTGCACAGTCAGGATTGCCGTTAATCCCAGCATCAACCATTGTGTTTCTGGTAGCCAGTGCAGCAAACTCACGCCACCCCAGACTAATAAAACTACTAGGGTTGCTTTGAGCCGGCGATGAAAGATAGTATTTTTACTGGGCTGATAGGTGCTTCTTCCCACTTTATTTGCTATATCCTGTCGGTTCGTGGCTTATTCCTGCGACGTAATAATAGCATCGTCACTGCTCCCACTAGGAAACCACCCACCCCTGCTGCAACTGCGAGAATCTGCCCCAATTGTTGAGCAGCATTCAACACTGGGTTATTCAGCAGATTGGAGGAGAAATGCAGCGATTGAATCATCCATTTATCTTGGAGTTTTTGCAGCACGGCTGTCCATCGCAACGCCATATCAGCCGTTTTGCCATCTTTGAAAGAAAAGGATGCGATCGCCTCTCCAGAGGCAACATCTATATCTGGAGTGAGAAATGTTCTGATCGTATCTCCCTTCAGTTGCATTTTGATATCTTTAATAGAACTAGAAAACTGCTGATTCCAGTACTTTTCAAACTCAGGGACTTTGTGAAAAATCTGGTTATCAACTGTTGTGATTGTAAAGCTTGGGTGCAAGTAAGGCTGTATTTTGGCAAAATCACGAGTGTTTAGGGCTTGCAGGGCTATATCCCGCGTGCGAATAATTGCATTTATCTCCTGTGGGTTGACATCTGCTAGAGCGGATTGGGGTAGATTCCAAATTACCAACACTAACAAAACACTCCAAAGTAGCTGAGTGCATTTGTATCTGCTTGCCCATCTCTGTTTCATCATCTAAAAAACCTGTAGATTGATTGATGCTTACTGATAATTTTTTTAATTTTACTACCCATATTCCATACTTATTTTTGTCAGATATAATGCCCACTTTCTTGGGTAAAGTCATACTTACCTACAAGAGATGCAATACTGCTCGGTTAAGAGGATGTTTGAAAAGTCCTATTGTAGGTATTAAAACGTTCTAGATCCCCCTAAATCCCCCTTAATAAGGGGGACTTTGATTCTTCCCCCTTAAAAAGGGGGGTTAGGGGGGATCGCTGAGTACCTAAAATCACAGCGAAATACTTGTTCATTCATCCTTTAAGGGGAAAAGGAAAGACAAATAAAACCTTTAATCCTTCCCCTTTAACCTTTTCCCTAAGCCAAATTCCTAGTTTAAAATGCAAAACTCCGAGCAGTATTGATAAGGGATGCCGAGTTACACTTGTTCTTTGCTGCCAAACAAGACTTTAATTCGTTGTTCGATCTCTTCGGATGAAACATCCTCTTGATGAGTCGCAATCCACCAATAATTTCCGTTTGGATCTTTCACAGCCGCATGGCGATCGCCCCAAAATTCATCATTTGGCTCCATCATTGAGGTAGCACCGGCTTTGAGAGCATTGTCATAAGTTGTGTCGGTATTCTCAACATACAGGTAAATGGAACTTGGCGTTGGCTTAAATTCACATCTTGCTTCGCTCACCATTATTACTGAGTCGCCAATTTTGACTTCAGCATTCATGATGCTACCTTCTGGGTGTAGGGTACGACGAATTTCCTTGGCTGCAAATCCCTGTTTGAGAAACTCGATTAGGGTTGCTGCCCCTTCGACAAAAAGATACGGTGTAACGGTATGATAGCCGAATGGAATAGGTTTAACTGTCATAATTGTTGCCACAACAAAATAGTACAAATGTATTGTAGTTCAAGCTAACTATATCGATCGCAATCTTAAAACTCTGTATCAATAACCCTATCTATAGGATTACTATTTGATTTTTGAACGAAATTAGGTATTGTATGTAGAGTGTGTTAGAACGGAGTTCGTAACGCACTCTTATCAAGGGTTTGATGCCGTACTCTCCGTGCTAACACATCCTACGGATATTTTCATAAATCAAACCGGATTCCTATATTACCTAAAGTACTGAAAAAGGGTTACTAGCCCCTCACACCTAACATTTGCCTCCTGACAAGAGCATGGCCAGATTGAACATCAAACCAGTGAATATCTTCAGGGGGCAATGTCAGTGTAATATCCTCAGTACTCCAAGTTTGGTCTGTTGGCAACAAAGCACGTACTATAATCGCTTCAGTTTGTGAACCCTCAACCTTGACACTGACCAAATAATGCATACCCAAGTTTTCTACTAGATGCACTCGCCCTTGAATAGTTTGCGTATCACCTGGTTGGGCAATGCGAACGTTTTCTGGGCGGATACCTAGCACAATCTGGGGTGGTACAGTTGGTATATCTGGCAGAGTTACTTGGAAATTCCCTAGTATCGCGTAGCGTTCGTGACAAGATAAAGTCAGCAAATTCATCTGAGGACTACCAACAAATCCAGCCACAAATAAATTAGCTGGATGGTTATAGATAACTTCGGGCGGGTCAAGTTGCTGGACATAGCCATCGTTGAGCAAAGCTACTTTTGTGGAAAGTGTCATCGCTTCTGTTTGGTCATGGGTAACATAGACCACAGGGACTTTTTGCTCTGCAAAAATTTGCTTGAGGTCGGCTCGGACTCGTTCTCGCAACAGCGCATCCAAGTTACTTAAGGGTTCATCTAGCAGATATACATCAGCATTACGCACTAAGGCCCGACCAACCGCAACCCGCTGGCGTTGACCTCCAGACATTTTACCAGGCTTGCGGTTCATTAACTCTGCTAATCCTAAAATTTCTGCCACTTCTGCCACTCGCTGTTTAATTTCTGTCGGTGGTACTTTTTTCAGCTTGAGTCCAGAGGCGAGGTTATCGTACACTGTCATGTGCGGATAGAGTGCATAACTTTGAAATACCATTGCGATGTTGCGATCGCCTGCTGATTTATAAGTAACATCCACGTCATCGATCGTAATCTGACCGCGAGTAGGTTCTTCAAGACCTGCAATCATGCGTAGAACAGTGGATTTGCCACAACCAGAAGGGCCAAGTAGAGTCAGAAACTCATGGTTATCTACTGTTAAGCTAACGTCTTTGACAGGGACAACTTTGGAAGTATAGGTTTTATTCAGGTTTTTGAGTTCGAGTTTAGCCATTTTTCATTTGTCATTGGTCATTTGTCATTTGTCATTTGTCATTAGTTATTCTTCCTTGTCCCCTTGTCCCCTTGTCCCCTTGTCCTCC
>NZ_NOLK01000045.1:0-62351 GCF_002245985.1 Nostoc sp. 'Peltigera membranacea cyanobiont' 232 | reverse complement strand
AGCAGGGGAGCAGGGGAGCAGGGGGGCAGGGGAGAAATTATCAACTGTTGGTACTTTCGGCTAAAACTGCGAGTGCGCTTGAGCAGGCAACGGCTAATTTAATCACGCATTTAAAAGAGTATCCAGAACTGAATTTGGGTGATGTAGCTTATACCCTCAATAGTGGTCGGCAGGGTTTTAATTACCGACGGATGTTAATTTGTCAAGACTTAGAAGATACTGTCAAAGGTCTTAGTAATTTAGAGCCAAAACAATTTTTTACTAATTATACAGAGATTACCGAACGGTCTGTTGTCTTTATGTTTCCCGGTCAAGGTTCTCAGTATGTCAATATGGCGCGGGAAATTTACGAAACTGAGACAGTATTTAAAGAACAAGTTGATTATTGCTCAGAAATTCTTAAACCCCTACTAGGGCTAGATTTACGTCATATTATTTACCCCAGTGAAGAAAAGATTGATGAGGTATCAAAGCAACTTCAGCAAACAGCGATCGCTCAACCTGCTATTTTTGTAATTGAGTACGCCCTAGCTAAATTATGGCAGTCTTATGGAGTGGAGCCACAAGCTGCGATCGGTCATAGTATTGGCGAATATGTAGCAGCAACTCTAGCAGAAGTTTTTTCTCTAGAAGATGCCTTATCTCTGGTAGCTGCACGCGGACAAATGATGCAGCAACTTCCCAGTGGAGCAATGCTTTCTGTTCCACTGCCCGCAGACAAGCTAAAATCCCTGTTAGGGCAAGAACTGTCTATTGCAGCGATTAATCAACCTTCACAGTGTGTAGTTTCCGGTTCCATAGCAGCAGTAGAGACATTACAAAATCAGCTTGCTGCTCAAGGGATTGAATGCCAACCTTTGCATACTTCCCATGCCTTCCATTCGCAAATGATGGAACCAATCTTAGAAGCATTTGCAGAACGAGTTAAAAAAGTTACTTTAAATCCCCCAAAACTTCCTTATATCTCCAACCTGACTGGTACTTGGATTACAGTCACCCAAGCCACAAATCCTGACTACTACGCTCAACATCTGCGTTCCACAGTGCTGTTTGCCCAAGGTGTCGAGAAATTATTAGCAACACCTGAACAAGTATTACTAGAGGTGGGGCCAGGACACACACTAACTACATTAGTCAAAAGACATCCAGACAAAGCATCTACACAAACAATCTTGACTTCGGTACGTCATCCTCAAGAAAAGCAATCCGATAGTCGTGTTTTATTCACCACATTCGGTCAACTCTGGCTGGCTGGGGTGAAGGTAGATTGGTTTGGATTCTATAGTCAGGATGAATATTATCGTCTTCCCCTACCGACTTATCCCTTTGAACGCCAACGTTATTGGATTGACCCCCCACAAAAAGCAGCTTGGGAACAGTTGCAAACCTTACCCACAACATCACAATTGTGGACATCGCTTACACAAGCAGGTCAAAACCAAGCAAATATTAGAAATGTAGAACTTAACGAGTTAACATATCTAGAGAATAGACAGTGGTTGGATCGTTTATGTACAGCCTACATCAACTCTGCATTCCAGCAATTAAGGGCTTTTAGCAATGCCAAAGAAAAGTATTCTTTGGAGAATTTATTAGCGCAACACCATATTTCTCCCCGCTATCAGCAATTGTTATCTAGATGGTTGCAAATATTAGTAGAACAAGGACAACTACAGCAACATGAAGGGTTATTTTCTGGGCTAGTGCCATGTTCGCAAGATTATATTCATGAACATTTAGAACAAGTCAGAGCGAGGTTCGCTGCTTCATCTTTAGTAGATTTAGATTTAGTGCAACGCTGTGGTGAAAATTTAGCTGCTGTTGTTATTGGCGAACAAGAACCATTAGAGATTTTCAATGAACTAGTTTACCAAAAAGAAAACAATGGTTCATATACAGAATCTCCTTTAATTAGTTACTACAACTCTATCTTGCGCTCAAGTTTGGAACAGGTGGTCAAGTCATTGCCATCATCTGTTCAGCTAAGAGTTTTAGAAATTGGCGCGGGTACTGGTGTGTCTACGCAAGCATTATTACCTGTGTTGACACCCAAACAAACCAACTATACTTTTACTGATATTGGTAGCGGTTTCTTAACTCAAGCCGAACAGAAGTTTAGCGACTATCCCTTTGTTGAATATCGATTACTAGACATAGACAAGTCGCCAATTGAGCAAGGGTTTGAGAAGTATAGCTTTGATGTAATCATAGCCTCTAATGTGTTGCACGCCACTCGGAACATAGATCAAACACTCCACCATGTGCGCTCTTTATTAGCTCCTGGTGGCTTCCTCTTAGTATGGGAAATAACTCAACCGAAAATAGACTTTGATATTAGTTGGGGTCTGCTATTGAAACCTTTAGACGATAAAAGACGCAACCCAGGTCAACCTTTTATCATCAAAAAACAGTGGTTTGAAGCATTACGCACTCAGGATTTTGTTCAAGTTGCTGCGTTTCCCGAAACTGAAGCATTTGAGCATCAAATTATTATGGCTCAAGCTTCTGCATCAGCCGCATTTAGCGCAAAATCTGGGCAAAAAGATACTGACTCCAACTCAGAGATGGCATTACAAACAAAGCCGGATAATTTTCAGCCAGAAAAAATATCTGCACTCCACTCCAGACCTGATTTACCCAATTATTATGTAGCTCCCCGTGATGAGATTGAGCAAAAAATTGCCGATATCTGGCAAGAATTATTAGGAATTAAGCAAGTAGGAATCCATGATAACTTTTTTCAATTAGGAGGAGATTCCCTAATAGCTGTTCAGGTTCTATCCAGATTACGGAATACTTTTTCTATTAAATTAACTGTAGCAAGTTTGTTTGAGTCTCCCACAATAGCTGAAATAGCAGTAAAGCTAGAGAAAGAACCAAAATTAGACACTAGTTTAGGTGGAATTGAGAGAGAAGAAATAGCATTTTAAAGAACAAATAATTTTAAATTACGAATTACGAATTACGAATTACGAATTAGCTGACGTGAAGGTAATAATTCTATGAATATCCAACAATTAGTAGTCGATCTTAGTAAACAGGGTGTAAAGTTGTGGGTTGAAGGTGAGCAGTTGCGTGCTAATGCCCCCAAGGGAGTATTGACGCTAGAAACTCGTGACTT
This sequence comes from Nostoc sp. 'Peltigera membranacea cyanobiont' 232, assembly GCF_002245985.1. Classification (NCBI taxonomy): domain Bacteria; kingdom Bacillati; phylum Cyanobacteriota; class Cyanophyceae; order Nostocales; family Nostocaceae; genus Nostoc; species Nostoc sp. 'Peltigera membranacea cyanobiont' 232. The sequence continues at coordinate 59,230 of NZ_NOLK01000045.1, read as the reverse complement.
ATTAGCAAAGAATAAAGCAGAACTTATCTTGTTGCTACACGAGAAAAATGCAGACACTGATACAGATTTACCGCTCATTAAAACCGAGCGTCCTCAGAACTTACCTCTGTCTTTTGCCCAAGAACGACTCTGGTTATTAAACCAGTTGGAACCAGATAATCCCTTCTACAACGAACAAGCAGTTCTAAAACTTCACGGGAAGTTGAACGTCGTGGCACTAGAGCAAAGCCTCAACAAAATTATCACTCGCCACGAAGCCTTACGTACTAACTTACGCACTATCAACGAGCAGCCAGTCCAGGTAATTACTGACAGCTTAACTTTAAGTGTGCCAATAGTAGACCTAACAGAACTACCTGAAAGAGAAAGAGCGATCGCTTGCCAACAATTAGCCACAACTGAAGCTAATCGACCCTTTGACCTTGTTAACTCTTCTTTAATCCGAGCCTCTGTGGTTAAACTCACAGAGGTAGAACACGCTTTAGTACTAACAATACACCACATCATCTTTGATGGTTGGTCAATGGGCGTATTGATGGGCGAGTTAGCAACCATTTACTCAGCCCTCTGTAATAACTTGTCGCCAAAGCTACCTGAGCTACCAATTCAGTATGCCGACTTTGCTATTTGGCAACGGCAATGGTTACAAGCAGAAGTACTCCAAACGCAGCTTGATTACTGGAAGCAACTACTCAAAAACGCTCCTACCTTACTAGAATTACCCACAGACAGACCAAGACCAGCTATTCAAACTTTCCGGGGCGCAATTCAATATAGAGAATTTTCAAATGAACTGAGTCAAGCCCTTGCCAATTTCAGTAGGCAAGAGGGAGCTACCCTATTCATGACGCTGTTTTCCGCTTATGTTACCTTGCTTTATCGCTATACAGGCTCCGATGACATTGTAGTGGGTACGCCCCTTGCTAACCGCGATCGCTTGGAACTTGAAGGGTTAATTGGCTTTTTTGTCAACACTTTAGTGCTACGTACTGATTTGTCAGGCAACCCCAGTTTTCAGCAGTTGCTAAGTCGAGTCCGGCAACTGACACTGCAAGCTTACACTCATCCAGACCTCCCCTTTGAGGAGTTGGTAAAAACCTTACAGCCACAACGAGACCTCAGCCATACACCACTGTTTCAGGTGATGTTTGTCCTCGAAAATGCGCCCATATCTGAGTTAGAACTGACTGGGCTAACTCTCAGTCCATTAGCGACAGAAAAGACAACTGCCAAGTTTGATTTAACTTTATTCATTAAAAATACTACCTCTGGGCTGATAGCTATATGGCAATACAACACAGACTTGTTTGACCCTAGCACCATAGAACGGATGGCAGGTCATTTTGTGACGTTGCTCGAAAGCATTGTTACCAACCCACAGCAGCAAATTTCCCAATTGCCCCTGCTGACACAAGTTGAGCAACAGCAGTTGTTAGTATGGAATAATACTCAGGTGGATTATCCCCGCGATCGATCTATCCATCAGTTGTTTGAGGAACAGGTAGGGCGTACACCTGATGCAGTGGCGGTGGAGTTTGAAAATCAACAACTGACTTACCACCAATTAAACTGCCGCGCTAACCAGTTGGCGCACTACCTCAAGTCTTTAGGAGTGAAAGCCGATGTATTGGTTGGGTTGTGTGTCGAACGTTCCTTAGAAATGGTCGTGGGACTATTAGGGATTCTTAAAGCAGGTGGGGTATACCTGCCACTTGACCCAGAGTATCCAACTGAACGCCTGAGTTTCATGTTAGAAGATGCTCAAGTTTCAGTGTTGTTGATTCAGCAGTCACTCATTGACCGATTACCCCAGCATCAAGCAAAACTTGTCTGCTTAGATACTGACGCTCAACTGATTTCCGAGTGCAGTCAGGACAATCTCATCTCTGGCGTACAAGCCAATAACTTAGCTTATATAATTTATACTTCTGGTTCTACAGGTAAACCTAAAGGTATAGCCATGAATCAGCTTGCCCTTGGCAATATGATTTTATGGCATCGGGAAAACCTGAAAATTTCTCGTAGAGCAAAAACGTTGCAATTTGCTCCCATCAGCTTTGATGTCTCCTTCCAAGAAATATTCTCTACCTGGTGTTCTGGAGGCACATTGCTGTTAATTACAGAGGAATTGCGTCGTGATGCAGTGGCTTTATTAGGTTTTATTCAAGAAAAAGCTGTTGAAAGACTGTTTGTTCCCTTTGTTGCTTTGCAGCAACTAGCTGAAGTAGCTGTTGATAGTGAATTAGTTACTACTCACCTACGGGAAATCATCACTGCTGGCGAACAGTTGCAAATTACTCCCGCAATTTCTCAATGGTTGTACAAATTGACTGATTGTACTTTGCACAACCATTATGGGCCATCAGAAAGCCATGTAGCCACCAGTTTTACCCTGACTAATTCAGTAGAGATATGGCCGCTACTGCCTCCGATTGGGCAACCAATTGCCAATACACAGATATATATCTTAGATAAATATTTACAGCCTGTACCTATTGGTGTGCCTGGAGAATTGCACATTGGTGGTGTTGGATTAACAAAAGGCTACTTCAACCGTCCCGAATTGACACAAGAAAAATTTATCTCTAATCCGTTTAACAATTCAAAACTATATAAGACGGGGGATTTAGCACGTTATTTACCAGATGGCAATATTGAATACTTGGGACGTATTGACAATCAAGTAAAAATACGTGGTTTCCGCATTGAATTGGGCGAGGTTGAAGCAGTCCTAAGCCAACATAGTGATGTGCAAGCATCTTGTGTCATCGCCCGCGAAGATACCCCTGGTGATAAACGCCTAGTCGCTTATGTGGTAGCACATCAGAACCCTACACCGACAATAAGTGAACTCCGGCAATTCCTGAAAGCAAAGCTGCCAGAGTATATGGTTCCAAATGTTTTTGTCATCTTGGAGTCTTTGCCACTAACTCCTAGCGGCAAGCTAGATCGCCGCGCTTTGCCTGTACCAGATTTATATAGCGATTGCACAGACAAATATGTAGCTCCACGGACTCCAATCGAAGAACTGTTGGCACAAATTTGGGTGCAAGTGCTGAAACTAGAGCTTGTAGGTATATATGATAACTTCTTTGAACTTGGGGGACACTCGCTACTAGCAACGCAATTGGTTTCACGTATCCGCAACATTTTTAAAGTGGAACTACCATTGCGTGAGTTGTTTGCAAGAGCAACAGTAGCCGAATTAGCACTCTTTATTGAGCAGCTACAGCAACAGAACTTACAACTGTCTGCACCACCCATTTTACCAAGAACCAAGAATACAGACTTACCACTGTCTTATGCTCAACAGCGTTTGTGGTTTTTAGACCAGTTTGAGCCGAACAGCCCCTCTTACAACATTCCTGTGGCTTTGCGTCTAGTCGGAACTCTTAATGTTGCAGCGCTACAGCAAAGCTTACAAGAAATTATTCATCGCCACGAAGCCTTACGTACCAATTTCGTCACCGTTAATGGACAACCTTCTCAAATCATTCAAACACAAACGAATTGGACAGTTTCAGTTGTTGAATGCGAATATCTGCCACTAGGCGAACAAGAAATAATTACACAGCAATTAGCGCAACAACAAGCTATTCAACCGTTTGACTTGGATAATGAAGCATTATTCCGGGCGACATTAGTAGTGCTATCGCAGACAGAACACGTTTTGTTAGTGTGTATGCACCACATTGTCTCTGATGGTTGGTCAATGGGTGTGTTTATCCAAGAACTAGCAGCACTGTACAATGCTTATTCTCAAGGTCATCTGTCACCTTTAACACTACTGCCGATTCAGTACGCAGATTTTACCATCTGGCAAAGAGACTGGTTGCAAGGTGATGTACTGCAAACTCAACTAAGTTACTGGCAACAACAACTAAAAGATGCACCAGCTTTATTGTCGCTGCCTACAGACCGACCAAGACCTGCTGTGCAGACTTTTGTGGGGGCGTATGAAAAGTTTGCACTGTCAGTTGAGTTAACTGATAGGTTGACAAAACTGAGCCAGCAGCAAGGAGTGACGTTGTTCATGACGCTGTTAGCAGCTTATGATACTCTGCTTTACCGCTACACCGGACAAACAGACATTTTGGTGGGTTCGCCAATTGCTAACCGCGATCGCTTGGAGACTGAAGGGTTAATTGGCTTTTTTGTCAACAATTTAGTTATACGTACCAACTTGGCAGGTAATCCGAGCTTTAGTGAATTACTCACTCGTGTTCGAGAAGTAGCTTTAGGAGCTTACGCTCATCAGGACTTACCTTTTGAAATGCTGGTGGAAGCATTGCAGCCAGAACGGGATCTCAGCCATACACCTCTGTTCCAGGTAATGTTTGTTCTGCAAAATACGCCCATGTCTCAAGTAGAGTTGACTGGGTTAACTGTTACTCCATTGATCAGTGAAGGGACAACGGCAAAGTTTGATTTGACTTTATCAATGCAGAACACTGCTACGGGGCTGGTGGGTGCGTGGGAGTACAACACTGACTTATTTGATGCCACCACTATCGAGCGAATGACTGGTCATTTTGTGACATTGCTAGAAAGCATTGTTACTAATCCGCAGCAGCAAATTTCCCAATTGTCCCTGCTGACAGAAGTTGAGCAACATCAACTGTTAGTAGAGTGGAACGATACTCAGGTTGATTATCCACTAAATAAGTGTATCCATCAGTTGTTTGAAGAACAGGTTGGGCGCACCCCGGATGCTGTGGCGGTGGTGTATGAAAATCAACAACTGACTTACCACCAATTGAATTGTCGTGCTAACCAGTTGGCACATTACTTGCAGTCCTTGGGTGTCAAACCAGATGTGCTAGTGGGGTTGTGTGTAGAGCGTTCTTTAGAAATGATAGTAGGGCTACTGGGTATTCTCAAGGCTGGTGGAGCATATCTGCCACTCGATCCAGACTATCCTCAAGAACGCTTGAGCTTTATGCTGGAAGATGCTCAAGTTCCAGTTCTGCTGACACAACAGCAACTCCTGGAAAAGTTACCTCAACATCAAGGGCAGGTTGTTTGTTTAGATACTGACTGGCAATTTATTTCTCAGTCAAGCCAGGATAATGCGTTAGCGCAGCTTACCGTAGGTATCGCTCCTGTGCAAGCAACTAACTTGGCTTATGTGATTTATACCTCTGGTTCTACCGGAAAGCCTAAAGGAGTGATGCTTTCTCACCGCAACCTTTGCAACCACATGTTCTGGATGCAAGCAACATTCCCCCTGACTGAAGCAGACAAAGTGCTACAGAAAACTCCCTTTAGCTTTGATGCCTCAGTTTGGGAATTTTACGCTCCTTTATTAGTAGGCGGACAATTGCTATTAGCTCAACCAGGAGGTCATGCTGACACTGCTTACCTGTTAGAGTTAATTGCCCAAGAGCAGGTTACTACTGTTCAATTTGTCCCATCATTGTTACAAATACTCATAGAACAAGGAGGACTCGAAACTTGTCAGTCCCTCAAACAAATCTTCTGCGGAGGTGAAGCCTTACCAGTTGCTTTGCAAGATCGGGTGTTAAGTAATCTCAATGTGAACTTGCACAATCTCTATGGGCCGACGGAAGCTTGTATTGATGCAACCTTCTGGACTTGCAAAGAAGAAATTAAACGACAAGTTGTCCCTATCGGTCGTGCGATCGCTAACACGCAGGTTTATATTTTAGATGAATATCTGCAACCAGTTCCGATTGGTGTGCCAGGAGAACTGCACATTGCCGGTGCTGGATTAGCAAGAGGCTACCTCAACCGTCCTGAGTTGACAAAAGAAAAATTCATCCCTAACCCTTTTAGCGATGAACCACATTCCCGCCTTTATAAAACTAGTGATTCAGCACGTTATTTACCGGATGGCACAATTGAATACCTTGGTCGCATCGATAACCAGGTGAAGATTCGCGGCTTCCGCATCGAACTTGGAGAAATCGAAGCAGCCCTCAACACCCATCCCCAAATCCAACAAGCTGTAGCTATTGTCACAGAGGATATTCCAGGTAACAAACGCTTAGTTGCTTATGTAGTCAAGAGTGATGAATCGCTCACCACCAACCAACTACGTCAATTCCTCAAGCAACAGCTACCAGAATACATGATTCCCAGTGGCTTTGTCACCTTAGACAAACTACCGTTAACACCCAACGGCAAACTAGACCGCAAAGCACTACCAACACCTGATGGGGAAATTAGCCGGGAACATGAGTACGTAGCACCACGTACAGCCATAGAACAAATATTAACTAATATCTGGCAAGAACTGCTGCTCAAAGAAAAAGTCAGCATCCACGACAACTTCTTTGAAATTGGTGGCGACTCCATCCTGAGTATTCAAATAGTTTCTCGTGCCAAAAACTCAGGAATACAAATCACTCCCAAACAAATATTCCAAAACCAAACCATTTCCGAACTTGCCAGGGTTGCCAATACAACAGTGAGTGTTGAGTCTAAACAAGGGATAGTGACTGGAGTTGCATCCCTAACACCGATTCAACAAAGGTTCTTTGAACAAAATAGACAAGAGCAACACCATTATAACCAATCAGTTTTATTGCAGATTCCTAATCATCTGCAAAGTGAATTAATTGCAATAGCCTTGAAAAAATTGCTAGAGCATCACGATGCTTTGCGTTTAAAATTCACATCAGTTGCATCTGAACACAAACAAATAAACCAAGGGTTAGATGATAACGTACCATTCGCCGTAGTAGATTTATCATCAACATCTAAAAGCGAACAACCACTAGCTCTAGAAAAAATCGCCACAGAATATCAAGCAAGTTTAAACTTGTCAACAGGGCCGATAATCCAAGTGGTGATGTTTAACTTGGGTGATGAAAGTGATGCCAGGTTGCTAATTATTATTCATCACCTAGCAGTAGATGGTGTAAGTTGGCGAATTTTATTATCAGACCTACAAATAATTTATCAACAATTAATTACTCAGAAACCGATTTATCTAAGTGCGAAAACAACAGCATTTATTGATTGGGCAGAGAAATTAAACAATTATGCACAGTCAGAAATTATAAAATTGGAGTTAGATTATTGGGTGAACCAACCTTGGTCGAAGATAACACCACTACCATCAGATGATGCTGACATTCAACCAGAAAATACAGTAGGTAGTGCTGCTTGTGTGTCAGTGAAATTAACTCAAGAAGAAACCCAGACTCTCCTCCTGTCAGTAAACGAAGCTTACAACACACAAATTAACGATATACTGCTAAGTGCATTAGTACTTTCAATAGCAGAGTGGACGGGAAATTCAACAGTACTAATTGACTTAGAGGGACATGGCAGAGAAGAACTATTTCCAGATATAGACTTATCACGAACTGTAGGTTGGTTTACTAGTTTGTTCCCCGTATTATTGCAACTACCTTCATTAAACCAACCAGGAGAAATAATCAAATCAATCAAAGAACAATTACGAGCGATTCCTAATCGGGGAACTGGCTACGGGATATTGCGTTACTTGTGTAAATATCCGACTATTAATGAACAAATCGAGACAATTCCCGCTTCAGAAATTAGTTTTAACTACCTGGGACAATTTGACCAAGTACAATCAGAAACTGGTTGGAAATTTGCGCCTGAATCTGCTGGCGCTACCCAAAGTTTAAAGCAAACTCGCGACCATCTATTTGATATTAATGCTCTGATCGTAGAAGGTAAACTAGGAATTGATTGGACTTACGATAGTCATATTCACACTCGTTCCACAGTGGAGAAATTAGCACAGAGCTATATTCAATCAATCAGGTCAATAATAGAACATTGCCAGTTAAAAGAAAATAGAGGATATACACCGAGCGATTTTCCAGATACACAGTTGAATCAATTAGAACTGGATGAATTATTAACTCGGTTCCAAACTAAAAAAATTGAATCAATTTATCCACTTTCTTCTTCACAACAGGGAATGCTCTTTGAGACTCTATCTGCTTCTGAGTCAGGGATACATCTTGAGCAGTGCATTTTAAACTTGCAAGAAGACCTAGACTCGTTAGCTTTTGAAAGAGCTTGGCAGCGTCTTATCGAGCGGCACTCGATCCTCAGAACAGCCTTTATTTGGGAAGCTCAAAATGAGCCACTTCAAGTTGTGCTGAAGGGAGTAGAAGTTTCACTAGAGCAGCAAGATTGGCGCGGACTTTCTCTGTCCCAACAGCAAGAAAAATTAGAAACCTATCTCAGTGCAGACCGACTGCGTGGTTTGGAGATGACTAAACCACCGCTAATGCGTTTGGCGCTTTTTCAAGTAGATTCAAATGCCTATCAATTCATCTGGACTTCTCATCACATACTTACAGATGGCTGGTGCGTGCCTCTCATCTTCAAGGAGGTTTTCGCATTCTACGAGGCATTCAGCAAAGGTCAAGATTTATTGCTAGAACCCAGTCATCCCTACAGAAATTATATTACCTGGCTAAAACAGCAGGATTTGTCACAGGCAGAGGCATTCTGGCGGAACAAACTTCAAGGTTTCAAAAGTCCAACCCCATTAGGAATAGAAGCTGAACCTGTTAATTTTTCTGCCCAGGAAGAGCGTTATGGTGAACAAAAAAGCTGCTTAACAGCTGCGGCCACAGCAGCTTTACAGTCTTTGGTGCGGCAACATCACTTGACCTTAAATATTCTAGTTCAAGGCGTTTGGGGCTTGCTCTTGAGTCGCTATAGCGGTCTGGAAGATGTGGTATTCGGCGCGACTGTCTCTGGTCGTCCCTCAGAATTGGTAGGGGCTGAATCCATGTTAGGTCTATTCATTAATACTTTACCGATGCGGCTTTTGGTTTCTCCCCAAGCATCACTTTGGTCTTGGCTTAGAGATATCCAAAATCAAAGCTTCACGCAAGGCGATTATGAATATTGCTCTGAAGGACAAATTCACGAATGGAGTGAAGTACCCGGATCGTTACCTCTTTACGAAAGTCTTCTGGTTTTCCAAAACCATCCAGTCGGTTCATCAGTAAAACAGTCGGTGAACGATGACAAGAATCAACCTCAGACTCGTTCTATAGGCGCACAAACGAAATATACCCTCACCATTCTAGTTAGTCCAAGTTCAGAGCTAGAGTTTCGTGTCATCTACAACCGATACCGTTATGACAATCCGGCCATAACCCAGATTTTGGAGCATTTTCAGACTTTATTGAACAGCATTGTTGATCTTCCAGAGCAGCACCTGGGAACACTGATAGAAAGGATTTTGGCAGAGCAAATTCCGCCAGTTAGACCGCCTCAAAAACTTGTTCAAAAGGAACAGCGAAAAGGCTTTGATGCACCCCAAAATCTCAGGGAATTTCAACTGGTACAAATTTGGGAAGACATTCTAGACATTCATCCTCTCAGCATACAAGATAACTTCTTTGAACTTGGAGGTCATTCCCTTCTAGCTGTCCGTCTCATGTCCCAGATTCAAAAACATTTCCAGATAAATTTACCTTTAGGTATTTTGTTCCAATATCCCACCATCGAACAACTAGCACATTTTCTGGATTCTTCAACAGATTCTTTACCTTGGTCTGCCCTAGTTCCTATCAAAAAGAATGGCGATCAACCACCTCTATTCTGTGTTCACCCTGGAGGAGGAAATGTTCTTTGCTATCACCATCTTGCTTATTATCTGAGTTCAGAACGACCATTCTATGGACTAGAATGTGTTGGTTTAAATCCCGAAAATCAACCTCATACTAGTATTGAAAAAATGGCAACTCACTATATCCAAGAGTTGCAAACTGTTCAACCTCATGGCCCTTATTTTATCTCTGGCTGGTCTTTTGGTGGCTTAGTAGCTTTTGAGATGGCTCAACAACTTTCTCATCAAGGTGAACAGATAGCTCTGTTAGCTCTAATAGATACTAATCCTCCTTATCTAAGTTATAAAGAACCAGTAGACTATGCTTTTCTATTAGTAGAGTTATTCAAAGATCGTTTAGACCTCTGTTTAGAGGAACTGCGACAATTAGAACCAGAGGAGCAGATAATTTATGTTGAGGAACAAGCTAAACAGAAAAATGTAGTTATACAAGGTTTTGACTTCGAGCAAGCTCCCCATCTTCTGAAAATTTTCCAGATCAACGCTGAAGCCGTACAAAATTACAAAGGTGAATATTACTCAGGCTCAATTGTTCTATTTAAAGCCAGTGAGACTGATGCCGATCTTGAATATCACTGGAATGAACTAGTTGAACATATAGAAACTGTTGTAGTTCCTGGTAATCATCTAAATATGGTGTTACCACCTCATGTCCAGACCCTAGTTCAAGAACTAGAAAAGTTTATTGAACAAGCAAGAGACCAATCAATAGACATCTAATAAAAACTATGTAAAGACGCTAAATTTGCGTCTTTACGTTGTCTGTAAACACCCGGAATTGGGAGTAACACTCCTATCAATAGGTACGATATTGAAATGGAAGGAACTGTATTATGACTACTACTTCTAACCAGATAAAATCCAAGGTTTGGGACAATAAGCAAGAGTATCCCTTAACTACAGAGTCTTTAAGAATGCTCTTGGAAAACCGAATTCCTTTAATTCGGCTAAAAGAATTTGCTACACCCCAAGAGTGTGAAACGTTAGTCGATCAAGCTGAATTGTTCAACTTTGACTGCTATCAAGATGTGAATCCCAAGATTGAGCGAATTGGGATCACAGTGTTTGAATATAATCGCATTAGTAAAGCAGCTTATTTTCAAGCAGTAGAACGCACAACTAAATTAAGAGACTGCATTATGACAGCCTCTTTTAATCCATTAGAACGCTTAATGGTGAAAATCCGAGAATGTACAGGCGCGACTGTGCGAATTGCTTCAGAACCATTCTATGGTAGTTACTACACGGGACTGATTAGAAAAATAGAGCAGGGTACTCAACTTCATCTTGATTATGCCCCGTTAGAACAATCTGGATGGGAAGTTGGTACAGTTATTTATCAGCTTTCCTGGAATTTGTACTTAAAATTTTCTGCTAATAATCATGGTAAAACACGTATTTACGATCGCCAGTGGCAACCAGGAGATGACCAATATAAACTCGACTCCTACGGCTATAGTGATACAGTAATTGCAAATGCAGATACGATCGCCTTCCAACCTTATGTAGGAGATGTGTTCATTTTCAATACACGCAATTTTCACATCGTTGAGCCGATGGATGGACAACGTGTGACTTTCACTTCTGCGATCGGATTACTTCCTAACGGTGAAATTATTTTGTGGTCTTGAAGCTGATAAGTAGGAAGCAGGAAGCAATTTGGTAAATATAGTGAGGAAGTAATTTATGCCCTTAGCAGCTGTGATGACTGCACCTAATCAACCAGTTGTAGTGCAACAATTACCAGACCCGATTCTGGAAAAGGGTGGCATCATTCTTGAAACCTTATATTCTGAGGTTTGTGGAACTGATGTACATTTACTACATGGACGTTTAGAGGGAGTACCGTATCCCATCATCCCCGGCCACTTCTCAGTTGGTCGTGTGATGGAAACAGGTGGACGGGTTATTGATGTCAATGGTAACTTAATTGAGCGTGGAGCGATCGCCACCTTTCTCGATGTCCACGAAACCTGTTACAACTGCTGGTATTGTCTAGTAGCCAAAGCATCCACTCGCTGTCCCCAACGCAAAGTTTATGGTGTCACCTACTCAGCCAAAGATGGGTTACTCGGTGGTTGGTCTCAACTAATTTACCTCAAACCAGGAGTGAAAGTTCTCACTTTACCCGAAGAAGTCTCACCAAAGCAATTCATTGCTGGGGGATGTGCTTTACCAACTGCACTACACGCTATCGATCGAGCGCAGATTCAAATTGGCGATGTTGTCGTGGTGCAGGGTTCTGGGCCTGTAGGTTTGAGTGTGGCAATTCTAGCTTTACTATCAGGTGCGGGTAAAGTAATTGTCATCGATAAATTTGAGAGCCGATTATTAGTTGCCAAATCCTTCGGTGTAGATGAAACCCTGATAATTCAGGCTGACAATCCACGACAACATATTGAGCGGGTTTTGGAATTAACAAACGGACACGGTGCTGATGTCACTATTGAAGCCACAGGCATTCCGATCGCAGTCAAAGAGGGCTTGAATATGACCAGAAATGGAGGTCGCTATGTTATTGTCGGCCATTACACAAACACGGGTGAAATTCTCATCAATCCCCACTTAGAGATTAATCTCAAACATATAGATATTCGCGGGACTTGGGGAATTGATTTCAGCCATTTTTACAGAATGATTGAATTACTAAAACGTCATAGCAATCCCAACAAAAATGTTGCTTGGGAAAATCTCATTAGTCGTTCATACACACTACAGGAAATTAATCAAGCACTGGCAGATGTAGAACATGGCTCTGTATTAAAAGCTGTGATTCAGCCGAATTTATCTTGATGCCAACTACATATCAAATGACTTGAATAATAGAGAGAAGATATGCTCACAGATTTAGAAATTGCCTTTATCGGCGGTGGCACGATGGGCGAAATTATAATTAGTAGATTGCTATCAACAAAAACTGTTCAGAAACCCGATCTAATTGTTGTTAGCGAGCCACTTGCTGCGCGATGCCTTCATTTGGAAAGTGAGTATGGAGTACGTACTACAACCTGCAATATAGAAGCCGTGCAAGGTGCATCGATTGTGATATTGGCGGTGAAGCCGCAGGTTTTGGCCTCTGTTGCGGCTATGCTGAAGGGTAAAATTTCACCGGAAGCTTTAGTAATTAGTATTGTGGCAGGAGCCAGTGTTACATCTCTATGCCAAGGGTTGAATCATCCTGCTGTTGTTCGGACAATGCCAAATATTGCAGTCCAAGTTGGTCAGGGAACTACGGTGTGGAGTGCATCATCAAGTGTGACAGAGATACAGCGATCGCATACCCAAGTAATTTTACAAGCATTAGGTAAGGAATTTGCTACCCAAAATGAACATGACCTTGATATGGCAACGGCGTTGAGTAGTGCGGGGACTGGATTTGTGTTTCTGTACATCGAAGCAATGATTGATGCTGGGGTTCAGATGGGTTTAAATCGCACACAAGCTCAAGAACTCACATTGCATACGATTGCCGGTAGTGTAGAACTTATGTTGCAGACTCATGAACATCCAGCCGTCTTACGAAACAAGGTAACTAGTCCTGGGGGAGTGACTGCTGCTGGTCTTTACGAGTTAGAAAAAGGTGGTATGCGAACTGTGATTTCTAATGCAGTGCTTGCTGCTTTGAGCCGCACTCAACAATTAGGTAATGTGAGTTGAAAAATTAGTGCTGAGTGAGGTTATTTATTCGGTCATTATTACTAATCTACGCTAAAAAGTATTAAATTTAATTTCAAAAGATTTCAGTTTATTTTTAAAATATGCCAACCCAATTTGTTCAAGCTCAACCCTCAAGAAATGCTTTTTCAGATTTTATTCAATTCTGGAAAGATGTAACAGCGATCGCCGGCCCTTACTGGTATCCCACAAAGCCAGGGGAAAGAGCCTTTTCAGATGTTATTCGCGCCTGGGGAATGCTGATTCTCCTCATATTGCTAATAATCCTCCTTGTAAGTGCAAATACTTTTAATACTTTTATTCATCGCTATTTAATTGATGTCATTATTCAAGAAAAAGATTATTCTAAATTCACTTCTACTATATCAATTTATGCTGTTGGACTTGTATTGATAACACTTTTAGTAGGATTTACTAAATTTATTAGAAAACAAATCGCTCTTGATTGGTATCAATGGCTGAATAATCATATTTTAAATAAATATTTGCACAAACGTGCTTATTATAAAATTAATTTTAAAGCCGATATTGATAACCCAGATCAACGTTTATCTCAAGAAATTGAACCAATTACCAGTAGCGCCCTCAGTTTTTCAGCGCTTTTCCTAGAAAAAGTACTGGAAATGACGACTTTTTTAATAATTGTCTGGTCAATTTCTCAACAAGTAGCTCTTGCTCTACTTGTCTATACAATTATAGGCAACTTGATTGCTGTTTATTTAAATCAAGAGTTGATTAAAATTAATCAAGCGGAACTTGAATCTAAAGCTGATTATAGTTATTCTCTAACTCATGTCCGCAATCACGCTGAGTCGATAGCATTTTTTCAAGGAGAAGGACAGGAACGAAATATAGTTCAACGGCGTTTTATTAATCTCATAAAAAATGCTAAACATAAGGTTAATTGGGAGAGAAATCAGGCAATTTTTAATAGAGGATATCGGGCTGCTATCGAATTTTTTACGCTTTTAGTACTCGCGCCTTTATTTATTAGAGGTGATATTGATTTTGGAGAAATTGGACAAGCTACTACAGCTTGCTATTTTTTTGCTGGTGCTGTGGAAGAATTAATAGGTGAATTTGGTGTTTCTGGAAGATTTTCCAGTTATGTTGAACGTTTATCTGAGTTCTCAGATGGGTTAGAAGGTGTAACTAAAGAACTAGAGAATGTAAGTACCATTAAAACAATAGAAGATAATCATTTCGCTTTTGAACATGTCACCTTACAAACGCCAAACTATGAGCAGGTAATTGTCGAAGATTTGTCTCTCGCTGTTCAGCCTGGAGAAGGTTTATTAATTGTCGGGCCTAGTGGTCGAGGTAAAAGTTCTCTGTTGAGAGCGATCGCTGGTTTGTGGAATGCGGGGACTGGTCGTCTGGTGCGACCTCCCTTAGAAGAAGTCTTATTCTTACCCCAACGTCCTTATATAATCTTAGGAACTTTGCGCGAACAGTTACTTTATCCTAAAACTAATCGTCAAATGAGCGATACAGAACTCAAAGAAGTTTTGCAACAAGTTAATTTGCAAAACTTAGTAAGTCGAGTCGATGGTTTTGATACAGAAGTTCCTTGGGAGAACATATTATCGCTAGGAGAACAACAACGTCTGGCATTTGCACGTCTGTTAGTTACTCATCCTAGATTCACTATATTAGATGAAGCAACCAGTGCGTTGGATTTGAAAAATGAAGGAAGTTTATATCAGCAGTTACAAGAGACAAAAACAACGTTTATTAGTGTTGGACATAGGGAAAGTCTATTTGATTATCACCAATGGGTTTTGGAACTTTCACAAGATTCTAGTTGGCAACTTTTGACTGTGCAGGATTATCGAAATAAAAAAGCAAGCATTACTAAACCCTCTGCAAATACTCAAATTAAAATAGATGATTCTTCTAAAGAAAAATCTCCAAATAAGTTAGAAATTAGCACAAGTGGGGGGCTTTCACATAAAGAAATGAATGCCTTAACGCCCTATTCTCTTAGCACTATTAGAAGCAAGGCAAGTAAAGGAGAGTCGATCGCTACTACGGACGGCTTTATCTACCGCTATGACAAAGACCCAAAGGGATCGAAATGGGTTAGAGTTTAGCCCGCACTTACACAGCTAATTTAGGTATTGTATAAGCACAGATTAGTAGACAACAAAACAAAGAAGTCCTGAACATAATAAACGCTCTCTAAGGAAAAATTGAGGGTTTTAAATCCACAGAGATGGATTTTGCCTGTGTAGTTACGGTTCCTAACTGCCCTTTTAACTAAATCTGCCTTTCTGGGTCGGTAATTCTGCAATCATTTTGCAGTAGAATTAATCGTCTAGATACAGGAGGGCTTTAAGATGACTCGTGTCATCATTGTGCGCCACGGTCAAAGCGGTTATAATACCGAGCGGCGTATTCAGGGACGCACTGATGCGTCAACATTAACCGAAAAAGGTCGTAACGATGCCAGTAAAGCTGGCAAAGCCCTCAGCAATATTGTATTTAATGCTATTTATAGCAGTCCCTTACAACGAGCGAAACACACAGCAGATATTATCCATAGTGAGTTAGCTACTCATCCCGAACAATCTGCTGTAATCCAAGTTTCTAATTTACTGTTAGAAATTGACCTGCCTTTATGGGAAGCACTGCTAACTTCTGAAGTTAAGCAAAAATTTGCCGAAGACTACCGCACTTGGCACCAACGCCCCAACGAACTGCGGATGCTGCTAAATGATGCACAAGGGACAAGAGAACATTTTCCTGTTCTTGCTTTATACGAACAAGCACGGCAGTTTTGGCAAGAAACTTTGTCTCAACATCAAGGCGAAACTATTCTGATAGTGGGACATAACGGCATTAATCGCGCCCTGATTAGCACAGCTTTGGGAATCTCTGCAAGTCGCTATCATTCAATCCAGCAATCTAACTGTGGCATCAGCGTACTTAATTTTGCTGGGGGATTGGGTGAACCAGTCCAGCTAGAATCTTTAAATCAGACGCAACACACTGGAGAGGCTTTACCTTCATTGCGACCGGATCATCAAGGAATACGGTTGTTGCTAGTGCGTCATGGTGAAACCGACTGGAATCGCCAAACTAGGTTTCAAGGGCAAATTGATGTTCCCCTCAATGACAACGGGAGACAACAATCGCAAAAAGCAGGCGAATTTCTTCAAGAGGTTGCGATTGATAATGCTTGCAGTAGCACCATGCTGCGCCCTAAAGAAACAGCAGAGATTATTTTAAAACAGCATCCTAATGTAAAGTTAGACTTGCAAGATGGTTTAAGAGAAATCAGCCACGGACTCTGGGAAGGAAAATTAGAAACAGAGATAGAGCAAGAATTTCCCGGAGAGTTGCAACGGTGGCGGTTAGTACCAGCCCAAGTGCAAATGCCTGAAGGGGAAAATTTGCAAGAGGTGTGGGAACGAAGCGTTGCAGCTTGGCAATCAATAGTAGAAGCCGCATCAACTAATCAGTTCAAAACTGTATTAGTAGTAGCTCACGACGCAACTAATAAAACCTTACTTTGTCACATTTTAGGTTTATCGCTGGAAAATTTCTGGAATTTCCGTCAGGGTAATGGCGCAGTCAGCGTTATCGATTACCCTTCTGGAATCGATGGTTTACCAGTATTACAAGCTATGAACATCACCACTCATTTTGGTGGTGGCGTACTAGATAAAACAGCAGCAGGGGCATTGTAAAAAAGTTAGTAGTTAGGAGTGAGGATTTAGAAATAAAGTTAGGAGTGAAAAATTATGAGTGATGAATAAAGTTAAAAATGATGAGCAAGGAATAAATAATTGATAACTCCTAACTCATAACTTATAACTCCTAACTCCTAATTTTATTCTTAACTCCTAACTAAAAAGCTTTATGACTGAACTGCTGCAAAAAGTACGAGTAATTGACCCAGTTTCTGAAATCGATGAACTCTTTGATGTGCTGATTGCTGATGGTTTTATTAAAGAAGTAGCTTCGCACATTGCTGATATTCATCCCGATACTCAAATTAGAGATTGTCAGGGATTAGTTCTCGGGCCTGGGTTAGTTGATTTGTACAGCCACTCCGGTGAACCAGGATTTGAAGAACGGGAAACCCTCTTGTCTCTTTTAAAATCTGCTGCTGCTGGCGGCTTTACCAGAGTTAGCATTCTACCCGATACATCCCCAGCTATTGATAATCCTGCACTTGTGGCACAGTTGCAGCAGAAAAGGGCAGAGGATAATTTATCTCCCCTGCTCCCCTGCTCCCCTGCTCCCCTGCTTCATATCTGGGGTGCTATTACCCTAGATGTTGCTGGGAAGCAAATGACGGAATTAGCAGATTTAGCGTCTGCTGGAGTTGTTGGTTTTACCGATGGTAAGCCCTTTGAAAATTTGGCGCTGGTGCGGCGAGTGTTAGAGTATCTCCAACCGTTGGGTAAACCAGTCGCATTTTGGCCTAGCGATCGCCAGTTAACAGCAAATGGTGTAATGAGAGAAGGGGTAGATGCTCTCCGTTTCGGTTTACCACCAATACCCGCCAGTGCAGAAACCACTGCGATCGCAGCTATGCTTGAATTGGTTGCAGCCATCGGTACACCAGTCCATATCATGCGCGTCTCCACATCTCGCAGCGTGGAATTAATCGCCTCAGCCAAAGCTGCTGGTTTACCCATCACCGCCAGCACCACCTGGATGCACCTTTTACTTGATACAAAAGCAGTTAAGAGTTATCACACTAGCTTGCATTTAGACCCGCCTTTAGGCAATCCTAGTGATGTGGCGGCGTTGCGTGCGGGGGTACGTACAGGGGTTATAGATGCGATCGCGATCGATCACACACCCTACAGCTACGAAGAAAAAGTCCAAGCCTTTGCCGAAGCGCCTCCAGGAGCAATTGGTTTAGAGTTAGCATTACCTTTGCTGTGGCAATATCTGGTTGAAACGGAAGAATTTACAGCTTTACAATTATGGCGGGCATTGAGTGTTAGTCCAGCAGAGTGTTTGGGGCAAAAAGTCAGTGCGATTCTACCTCATCAACCAGCAGAACTTACTTTATTTGATCCCCAGCAAATCTGGAAAGTCGAACGAAAAAGTCTTTATACACTTTCACAAAATACACCTTGGTTGGGACAACAAATGAAGGGTCATGTTGTGCAAACCTGGTGTTGAAAAATGCAATAATTTAACCAATGCAGACTTAGGAAAGGCAAATTTAACGGGAGTAAATCTCGACAGAGCTAAAATATGTCCTCCAGTTGTCCGATTTGCAGTGATGGTTAAAATAGTTATCCAGAAATAACGCTTGAATTTCATCACACCAAAGATATAAAAGTTCTTAATTTTGAATTTTCCCATACTGCCTAGCAAAATCTAGAGAAACTTGGAAAGCAGCTAGTCATACAGCCAGGTAGGAGGTTGACAGCGAGTAGCTTACAACACAGCAATGGTTACATCCATTGGTGAAACAAATTTTTTTGCAAGGTGCTTGATTATTCTGGCTGTCTGTGATAGTTTCGTCTTATATTTAAATACGGTAACACAATAGAGTTGCCGTATTTTATGAAATTTCGTTAACCTAGTTACAAGGATTTGGAATCGAGTTTATCTATTGCACGCAGTACATTGCGAACCAACGAACTAGAAATTAATCTTTAAGCCAGGGCAACCTTATGAGCAAAATACGTGCTGTGATTGTTGACCCCAATGTGCCAGGGCGTTTGGCACTGAGTGAAGTGAATACACCAAAGCCTGCTCCAGATGAAGCTCTAGTCAGGGTAGCGGCGATTTCTCTGAATCGGGGAGAAATAAAACGTTCAACCACTGCTGAGGCTGGTTGGCAGCCTGGTTGGGACTTGGCAGGTGTAGTGGAAATCCCTGCGGCTGATGGGTCAGGACCTCCCCAAGAGGCGCGTGTAGTTGGCTTACGCCGCGGCGGTGCTTGGGCGGAACTTGTATCTGTTCCTACTAACGCCTTAGCAGAACTGCCGCCATCGGTATCTTTTGCTCAAGCTGCCACACTGCCTGTAGCGGGTCTAACTGCATACCATGCAGTTTTAAAAGGTGGTTCACTTTTAGGTCGTCCAGTTTTAGTTACAGGTGCATCAGGAGGGGTTGGTTACTTCGCTATCCAATTGGCGCGACTGTCAGGGGCGCAAGTTGTGGCACATATTCGTCAAGCTGGCTATGAAACTCTAGTTAGAGAAGCAGGGGCACAATCAGTAGTGATTAGCGAAGACCTTTCACCTGCCAGTGAGTATGGCCCTTATCATCTAATTATTGAGTCAGTGGGTGGCAAGACATTGGGGGTAGCCCTTGGCTTACTGGCACAGGATGGCAAAACTGTTCTGTATGGAGTATCTGGGGGAGCAGAGGTGACATTCAACGCTGCCCAATTTTTTGGTACTGGTAGCGTGAGCCTGTATGGTTTACGTCTGTTTGATGAATTGAGATTTGAATCAGCCGCAGTCGGTCTAAAACGGCTTTTGAGTCTAGTAGAAGCCGGTCAGTTGCATCCTCACATTGATTTAGAAGCTTCTTGGACACAAATAGCTGATGTAGCGCAACAACTACTTGACAGGCGTTTTCCTGGTAAGGCTGTGTTGCACATTTCAAGTTGAGTATTACGGAATAATTCGTAATTAATTCTCTTTTCATACACTCATTTATGGAGAAAGACTAATTTTCTTGCTTATTGCAATCAAGCAGATTTATTAGTGGGGTGATAAATACGAATTATGCTGACTTCTGGTTCAAGCTAGATCGACTTGTAGCAGCTAGTAATCTCAAGATAGATCGCCCAAAAGGAACATCACATCCACGTTATCCATCTTTCGTTTATCAACTGGATTATGGATATTTACAAGATACTCAATCTGGAGATGGAAATAATATTGATGTCTGGATAGATAGCTTGTTGAATCAAACAGTAACTGCCGTTATTTGTAGTATTGATTTAGAAAAGCGGGATACAGAAATCAAGATACTTCTGGGTTGTACATCTGAGGAAAGACAAGCCATTTTAGATATCCATAATACAGGCTCTCAATCGGCAATATTATTGGTTCGCAAATAAATTAGCATTTATGAGTGTAAATTTGTATGAGTTTAGAACTAAAACTATCAGGTAAAACTGCGATCGTCACAGGAGGAAGTGCGGGAATTGGTTTAGCTACTGCCAAAGCCCTTTATAGCGAAGGTGTAAATGTTGCGATCGCAGCCCGCAATCAAGAAAGACTAGACAATGCAGTAGCTGCCATCCAATCTCTACCTACCCCAGGGGCAAAAGTTATTGCCATCAGTGCTGATTTAACAAAAGCAGAGGATATTGAGAAAGTTGTTTCAACTACCTTAGCCCAGTTTAATCAGATTGATATCTTGATTAATAACGCTGGTTCAGCCCGTGCTGGATCTTTCCTTGAATCCACTGATGATTTATTTTTGGATGCTTGGAACTTAAAATTATTGGGCTACATCCGCCTAGTCAGAGCCGTCGTTCCCCATCAAAAAAGCCGGGGTGATGGACGGATTGTTAATATAGTTGGTGGTGCAGGACGTACACCTCGCCCTAACTTTCTAGCCGGTGGTACAAGCAATGCGGCTCTGCTCAACTTCACAAAAGGCATTTCTAAAGAGTTAGCTGAGTATAAGATTCGTATTAATGCCATATCGCCCGGTGCTACAGCTACTGAGCGTGCCGAAACTTTAGCTCGGCAAAACGCCCAAGCGCAAGGGATTACCGTAGAGGAAGTGAAGGCACAAAGCATCCAAAGTATTCCTTTAAAAAGAATCGCCCAGCCAGAAGAAATTGCCGCATTAGCGTTATTTTTGGTGTCCGATCTAGCGGCATCGATTACAGGAACAGAGATTATCGTTGATGGCGGTTCTACTCCTGGTATTTAGCTGACGCAATGAATTCAGACGCGATTCATCGCGTCTCTACATTTGTAAAAACATAAACTTATTGGAGATAAAAACATGGGTTCTCAATACTTTGATATCAAACCAGTTGCAGGACGGATCGGTGCTGAAATTATTGGTGTTAACCTGAGTTCTCACCTTAGCGATGACATTATCAGCGATATTCGCAAGACTTTAGTCAAACACAAAGCGATCTTTTTCCGAGGTCAGCAACAACTTGATGCTGATGGACAAGTTGCCTTCGCTCGTCGTTTCGGTAAACTCACAACAGCCCATCCCACTGTACCATCGCTGCCTGAAAATCCAGAAGTTTTAGACCTGAATTATGGGCGCACCACTTCCCGCGCCAATAACTGGCATACCGATGTGACATTTGTAGACAGTCCTCCTCTCGGCTCTATCTTACGAGCGCTTGAAATTCCTCCGACCGGTGGCGATACAATCTGGGCAAACTCTGTGACTGCATACCAAGACTTACCTACCCATCTGCGTAATCTCGCCGATCAACTTTGGGCGGTACACAGCAACGCTTACGACTATGCAACTGGATTCGACCTACCTGAAGATGTCAAAGCTCAACGGGCTGTCTTCACCTCGACTATATACGAGACTCTGCACCCAGTTGTACGCATCCATCCTGAATCTGGGGAGCGTGGACTATTTATCGGTGGATTTGTGCGCCAGTTCCGTGGCTTATCAACGACTGAATCGGATGATATTCTCCGGCTGTTGCAAGCATACATAACACGTCCTGAGAACACAGTTCGTTGGCGTTGGCAAGTTGGTGATGTAGCCTTTTGGGATAATCGGGCTACTCAACATTATGCGATCGCAGATTACGAAAACCAGCCCCGCCGCGTTCAACGAGTGACAATTGTCGGCGATCTCCCAGTTGGCATTGATGGTAAACAAAGTGAGGCTATCAAGGGAGACGCTTCTGAATACAACCGACGCGAGGCGGTGACTGCGTAATATTTGGGTATTGAGCATTCCGCATGGGGCAGAATGCTGCCCCTAAGAGGATATTTTAACCTGGAAAAGTTTTGAGAAAATCATCCCCAGGAATCACGCTAGTGTAAAAAGTGTATTTGCGATTAGCGACATAACGGCGGTCTTGTTTAATAATCCTCATAAACTCTCTATGTCCGTCACGAGTCCGTCCTACTAAACAACCCGCACTAGCAAGGCGAATATCATTCCTGGGGAAATCAAAGCCGTAGTGTTGATTCACATAAAAATTATCACCTGTATCAAGCTTGTCGCCAGTCCGTTTAAAATCTTGGTTGAAATCTCTACAAACAGTTATATCTCCAACTTGCACTAATGCTTCGTGAGGTTCTGCTGTGCCGTGGATGCCAACAGACCAAGCTTTATATTGCCCAAACTGAATTCTTGCTGCTCCTTTGGGATTCATCGGATTATAAGTGTAGTACTTCCCTGGTTCTGTAGTAGCTTCCCAGTGATCTACGATTTTGGGAACGCCATTTACTACTTCAATGACAATCCGGCGATCGTTAAATTCATTGGGTGCATCATTGTTGAGATTCCAGTCTGCATTTATACCTTCAATATAAACAATGTTATATTCTTTTGGATTGGTGAATACTTGATAATTTTTGGATAGCAAGTATTTCACAATCCTACTAGCAATGTCATTACCAAGTTTTAAGGGAGGTTGAGGAAGATCGTCTATTTTAATTTCAATCAGTTTCTTGGCTGTGATTGCTCCTAAAAAGCCACTCTCTTCAGTCTTTGCTAATTCTTGAAATTTTTTGAGAGATATTACAGAAACAGGGCCAAATATCCCATCGGCTGGAGGTTCTAGCAAACCTAAGCCGATTAACAATATCTGAATCTGACGAGTCAAGTCTGCATCTTGTGCGATCGCATCAAATGACCATTTCTCATCTTTTCCCAAGAAATCTTGTAGTTTCATTATGCACCTGCTTTCATTTACTTACTTCTAAGTATAAACGTCATTTTAAAATTTGATGTTGTTTGAAACTATACTCTTGGCTAGAACACGACATCACAATTTTTACTATTAATTTATGATTCTGCACACAAAAATTCACAGATATTACACTGAAGAAAAAACTATTTATTGGCAATATATATTAAATTTTTTTCGGTAATATGGTTCGAGTTCAGAGGTTGAATGGTGAACGATTTCGTAGGGGCACAGGAGTCTGCAATTATTGGACATTGCCTCAATGAAATCCTTGATACAGGCTACATTATTAATTAGCTCAATTTCTCTGCTGCGCGTCCAAGCAGCAAATCGTCGTCAGGCTTCGCCTCTGTAAAACCCGAAATGACTAACGAAGAACTGCTGCAAATTATTGAACAAGCTGTCAGAGACAATGTGACAAAATTAAACCTTTCTGGCAGAAGCTTAACAACTTTGCCACCGGAAATTGGACAACTCACCAACCTGCAAACCCTCGACCTCAGCGACAATCAACTGAGCAGTCTGCCACCGGAAATTGGACAACTCACCAACCTGCAATCCCTTGACCTTGACAACAATCAACTGAGCAGTCTGCCAGCGGAAATTGGACAACTCACCAACCTGCAATCCCTTGACCTCCGCAGCGATCAACTAAGCAGTCTGCCAGCAGAAATTGGACAACTCACCAACCTGCGATCACTCTACCTCTACAACAATAAACTGAGCAGTCTGCCAGCGGAAATTGGACAACTCACCAACCTGCAATCTCTCTACCTCGACGGTAATCAACTGAGCAGTCTGCCAGCGGAAATTGGACAACTCACCAACCTGCAATCTCTCTACCTCCGCGGTAATCAACTGAGCAGTCTGCCAGCGGAAATTGGACAACTCACCAACCTGCAATCCTTCGACCTCAGCAGTAATCAACTGAGCAGTCTGCCAGCGGAAATTGGACAACTCACCAACTTGCAATCCCTCGACCTCAGCAGTAATCAACTGAGCAGTCTGCCAGCGGAAATTGGACAACTCACCAACTTGCAATCTCTCAACCTCCGCAGTAATCAACTGAGCAGTCTGCCAGCGGAAATTGGGCAACTCACCAACCTGCAATTCCTCTACCTCAGCAGTAATCAACTCAGCAGTCTGCCAAGGGAAATCAGGCAACTACCAAACTTGAAAAAGCTGGATCTTCGTAGGAACCCAGTCCCCATTCCACCTGAGATTTTGGGATCGAAGGATTTAACTAAAGCTCCGGGTGATGTGAATGAAATTCTCGATTTTTATTTCCGAGTGCAAGATCCAACGGAAACCGAACCCTTCTACGAAGCAAAATTCTTGATTGTTGGCGAAGGGGGAGCTGGTAAAACCTCTTTAGCCAAAAAAATCAAGGATGAAACCTACGAACTCCAGCCAGAAGAGAAATCAACCCAAGGCATTGAAGTCATCCGGTGGCACTTCACACAGCCCAATGGCAAAGATTTTCGCGTCAACATCTGGGATTTTGGCGGTCAGGAAATCTACCACCAAACCCATCAGTTTTTCCTCAGCAAGCGTTCTCTCTATGCCTTAGTTGCCGATACTCGCAAAGAAAACACTGGTTTTTACTGGTGGTTGAAGGTTGTTGAACTCTTGAGCGACAAAAGTCCAGTTTTTATCATCAAAAACGAAAGACAAGACCGTCAGTGCGAAGTCGATAGGGGGCAGTTACAAGGAGAATTTGACAATCTCAAAGAAATTCTGCCAACCAATTTAGATACTAATCGCGGTTTAGCAGAGATTAAAAAAGCTATTCAGCTTTACATCAGTAATCTTGACCACGTTGCTACACCTTTACCAAAACTCTGGGTAAGAGTCAGAAACGCTCTAGAGAACAATTCCCGAAATTACATCAGCGTTGAAGAATACTTTACCCTTTGCCGAGTCAATAATTTAACTGACAAGAAAGACATGCTGCGCTTGAGTAGCTATTTACATGACCTTGGCGTTTGCCTGCACTTTCAAGACGATTCTACACTAAAACATTACGTCATCCTCAAACCTGAATGGGCGACAACTGCCGTTTACAAAGTTTTGGACAGTCAAACTGTCAAGCAAGAGCTAGGTTGTTTTACCAAAGAAAACCTCAAAGATATTTGGCAAGACGGCGAATATGCAGATATGCGAGATGAACTCCTGCAATTAATGATGCGGTTCAAGCTTTGCTACGAAATTCCTGGCCGCCCTAACATTTATATTGCACCGCAATTGCTTTCCATTGAAAAAGCTAATTATACCTGGGACGATCGCAACAACCTAATCCTGCGCTACGGCTATACATTCATGCCCAAAGGCATCCTCACCCGCTTTATTGTCGAAACACACCCTTGGATTGAACAGCAAGAAATCGTTTGGAAAAACGGTGTTGTTCTCAACAAAGACCAAACTCGTGCTGAAATCATTGAAAACTACAATCAACGGGAAATTAAAATCCGTGTAGCCGGAAACCGCAAAAAAGAATTGATGGCTGTCATCACCCATGAACTCGAAAAAATCCACAACTCTTATGAACGTTTGCAATATCAAACCCTAGTTCCTTGTAACTGCGAAAAATGTGAAGGAAGCCAAACTCTTTATAGTTATCCTCTGAACGAACTGCGTGAGTTCATAGATGATGGTGCTTACCTCATTCAATGCAGGAAAAGCCGTCAAATGGTAGATGTCCGCAGGTTAATTGATGATGTCATGTTCCAACCCGATAGACCAGATAAGGAACTCAACCCCCAGGTTGTACAGTTGCAAAAAGAACTGGAACGAAAGCGAGATGAATCATTGACCCATCGGTTACGAGATAGCAATCAAGAAGAAAAACCCATCATGAATAGTCAGTCTGTAATGGAGTTCGAGAAGGAAATTTTCATCTCTTATGCTTGGGGTGGAGAAAGTGAGCAATTTGTCAATCAATTAGATGAGACTTTGCAGGCAAAAGGAATCAAAATCATCCGCGATAAACGCGATTTGGGCTACAAAGGACTGATTAAAGCCTTTATGGAACGGATTGGACGCGGTAAATGTGCGATCGCAGTTATTAGTGACAAATATTTAAAATCTCCCAATTGCATGTTTGAGCTAGTGCAAATTGCTAAAAATGGTGAATTTTATCATCGAATTTTCCCGATTGTGTTATCGGATGCCCAAATTTATAAGGCTGTTGCAAGACTTAAATATATTAAGCATTGGGAAGACGAAATTAGAGAATTGGACGAAGGGATGAGAGAAGTTGGTGCAGCTAATTTACAGGGATTTCGTGAAGAAATTGACCAATACACCGAGATTCGCAACACGATCGCGGAACTGACTAACCTGCTAAAAGATATGAACACGCTGACTTCTGATATTCACAGCGAATCAGACTTTGAGGAATTGCTGAATGCGATCGCACACCGTTTAGATGAGTAAAAATAGCCTATTGATTAAGCTCAGAGGTTGAGCAATGTCTCCGATGGGCTAGACCCTACGCCCTTTTAACTCGACAATTTGTGTTCTGAGGTGCAAGCTTTAAGTTTAGAAGTAGAATGATGAGGGTTAAAAGCGCAACTTCGAGGATAAAAGACGCAACTTCGAGGACAAAAGGTGCAACTGCGAGGATAAAAGGCTCAACTTTGAGGGTTAAAGGCTCAACTTCGAGGATAAAAGGTGCAACTTCCGAGTTCAGAACTCGAATTGTGAGGGTTAAAGCCGCAATTTCGATGATAAAAGGTGCAACTTCCAGGATAAAAGCCGCAACTTCGAGGATAAAAGGTCAAGCGATGTCTACGACGGGCTACGCCTACGCCTTTTTTGCTTGACAATTCTTGTTCCAAAGTGAAAGCTTCGTGTTCAGAGGTAGAATGATGAGGTTTTGAGGTGGAGTGATCGCCCTTTTTGCTCGACAATTGGTGTTCCAGACTAGAAAGATGAAGCTTTGAGGTTGAGCGATACCTTCGGCACACTTCGTGAACGCATCGTAAACAACAGGCATTCGCACATTTGTGAGATGAATAAAACTGAGAATATTCTACTCACCAAACAAACGCCCCCAAAAACCCTTCTTCTCATTCCTATAAATCTCTAAGTTCTTACGAAAAAGAGTGCTACTAGGATCGAGGCGAACAGCTATTTCCAGTTCGGCGATCGCTTGTTCCAACTTCCCTTGACCTTTTAGTGCTATACCCAGGTTATTGTGAGCGTTTGCAATGTTTTGGTCGATTTGCAAAGCTCTTTGGTAGGCGGCGATCGCTTGTTCCAACTTCCCTTGATCGTACAGTGCTAAACCCAGGTTAGAGTGAGCGATTGCAATGTTTGGGTCGATTTGCAAAGCTCTTTGGTAGGCGGCGATCGCTTGTTCCAACTTCCCTTGAGAGTGCAGTGCTATACCCAGGTTAGAGTGAGCGTTTGCAAAGTTTGGGTCGATTTGCAAAGCTCTTTGGTAGGCGGCGATCGCTTCTTCCAACTTCCCTTGAGCGGACAGTGCTAAACCCAGGTTAGAGTGAGCGATTGCATAGTTTGGGTCGATTTGCAAAGCTCTTTGGTAGGCGGCGATCGCTTCTTCCAACTTCCCTTGACCTTTTAGTGCTATACCCAGGTTATTGTGAGCGATTATAGAGTTCGGGTCAAGACGGAGGGCTGCTTTGTACTTGATGGCTGCTTCCTCGAACTTTTTAGCTTCGCGCAAACGATCTGCTTCATTAATCAGGCTTGTGACTTTATCTTGGCGCTTTTCTTGCTCTTGTGCAGTGACTTGCTCCTCAAGCTGAGTTACATCCTCATCCCTGAGTTTTAGCATCTGCTGATAATTCTTTAGTCCTTCACGGCTATGATTACTAAGTGGATACTCCCATTGCAGGATTTCGATTAATTTTTGTTCGTATTGTCGCAACTTTTGCTGATAGTCCTCCAGTGATACCTCTACCTTTTGAACACTGACAACCTTTAGATACAAATCTCCCCGTTGATTGGTTATCGGGTTAAGTTTACCTTTACCTCGAATCCGCAGTTTCTTACCAGGACTAAAACCAGATGGAACAGTCACAGTAATTGAGCCATCATCCAGTGCAATTTTCTTTTCTGTACCGTAGGTCAATTCAGCAATACTCAGAGGGAGTTCTAGCGTCAGATCAGTTTCAACTTGATTGCCAGGTTGAGATGGAGCATTATCTGTTACGGGTTTGAGAGCAAGAGGCTTTTGGTTTGCTGAACTGTCTTTGGGAGGTAAGTAATTCGAGCTAGCAACTAATCGCTCCACCTCTTGCCGAATTCCCTTGACAACTTCTAAGAATGCTTCATCTCGGTCATCCCACTTTGTTATCGGTTTGCGATTACTAGGCAGGGGTGACAATTTATCAATGGGAGGATTGTCCCAATCTGTAGGGCGTAACAATACCGGAATCACACGAGCCTTACCTGCGGCATTTTGTTCTAAGGCTCGTGTAACTTCAAGTGTCCAGTGAGAGTCTGAAGCAATGAAATCTGGACTTACCAACAGTAGGATTAATCCAGCCCGTTTGAGATACTTATTAATTTCATTTTGAGACTCTTGCCCAGCAACCGTTTTGCCATTGTGCCAACTGGTAATAGTTTGTTCCCGCACCAAAGTCGCTAGATGCTTCTCTAACTCTTCGCGCAGTTCTTCATCTTTTTGGTGATAAGAAATAAAAACTTCAATAGACTTCATAGGAAATATGGCAAGACGCTGACTGGTTTAAAAGAAAACTACAAAAGCTTTTGCTCGATTTCCTCAAGCTGCCGATCTAATCTACTCTGTTCTGTTTGGCTTTCCTGAATTTGCACCTCTAGCTTCAGTTTTGTAGATACATCGGTTTCAATGGAGTAAGCTTGGCGCAACCGACCTAATTTTGTGCTAGCCAGGTCATACTGTTGTTGCAGTGAATCCCGTTCTTGCTCCAATCTCCGACGCTGGCGCTCAGTTAATCCCCCATTCGTTGCCAAAGGGCTGGAAGTCGCAGTTGTAGTAGTTCCAGAAGCAGTTGAGGAGGAGGTTTTTGATTTGGCAATATCTTCAACTACTCTGCGAATCCCTTGAGCGACATTTAAAAAAGCCTCATCTTGGTCTGGCCAGGTTGTCACAGGTTTAGCATTTTTAGGGAGTGCTTGCAGTTTACCAAAAGGCGCACCATTCCAATCTGTCGGCTTAAGAATAACCGGAATTACACGAGTTTCCCGCGTTTCGTGTCGCTCCATTGCTCGTGTCATTTCTTTGTCATAACAGTAATCTGAAGCCAAAAAGTTAGCACTCACCAGCAGCAGAATGATATCTGCAACTTCCAGATTGTCATCGATCGCATTTGCCCATTCACTCCCAGCAGTGATTTCGCGATCGTGCCAAGCTTCAATAACTCCTTGACGTTTCATCATGCTAAGATGAGTTGCCAGTTCGTCTCGCAACACTTCATCTTTGTGGGAGTAGGAAAAAAATACTTTAACCGCATTAGACATATTCTTAAATCTACTTCATTAAATAGCTGTATATGAGTATAGGATTACTATTTGATTTTTGAACGAAATTAGGTATTGTAGAGTGTGTTAGAACGGAGTTCGTAACGCACTATTATCAAGGGTTTGATGCGTTACGCTGTCGCTAACACATCCTACGGATATTTTCAGAAATCAAACCGGATTCCTATATATAAGTTAATTTTCCCAGAATAAAAACCCAAACGGAGAATATTTATTTAATGTGAGTTCGACGGGTTATGTAGTGTCAGTCTAATCAGCCTAATAAAAAAGATTTTACTATGCAAAATCTGTCCCTCTTTGCATCGAAGAAGGACAGATTTTAATAAAAGTTCAAGGTAGGGAGAGGTTTGATAACTAATTACTTAATTTGCGGATGAGCATTTTGTCCATCACAACAAACTAAGATTAGGTGTAGCTGTGGTTTTAGCCTGGTAAGCCTTTTTGACACCAACCCAGTTACTAGCAATTGGCATTCTCCAACCAGTTCCGAAGGCGCGATCGGTGATTTTTAATCCGGGGGGTGCTTGTCGCCGTTTAAATTCAGCCCGCGCTACCATTTGAATTACTCTATCTACAATTACCGAATCGTGACCGGCTGCAACAATTTGCGCTGCTGATTGGTGATTGTGAACCAGGCGTTGCAAAATATCGTCCAAAATTTCGTAAGGCGGTAGAGAGTCTCGATCGACTTGACCTGGTTTGAGTTCGGCGCTGGGTGCTTTAGTCAAGACATTTTGCGGGATGATTTCATTATTGCGATTTAACCATTGGCAAAGTGAATAAACACGGGTTTTAGGTACATCTGCAATCACCGCTAACCCGCCATTCATATCGCCGTAGAGAGTACAGTAACCCACAGCCATTTCTGACTTGTTACCAGTAGATAAAAGCAG
Source organism: Nostoc sp. 'Peltigera membranacea cyanobiont' 232 (assembly GCF_002245985.1). Classification (NCBI taxonomy): domain Bacteria; kingdom Bacillati; phylum Cyanobacteriota; class Cyanophyceae; order Nostocales; family Nostocaceae; genus Nostoc; species Nostoc sp. 'Peltigera membranacea cyanobiont' 232. Next base: position 28,731 of record NZ_NOLK01000045.1, on the reverse strand, counting down.
GTAGCCAAATTTATTAGCGATCGCCATTAATAAATTACCGCGAATCCGAGACTGGATATTCTCTTCAGCTAGTCCAAACTCAGTACCTGCAAACAAATCACCTAAAGTTCGATCGAAGCCTTGCATTAACTCGCCAATTGGTAAAAGATTAGTCTTAATCCCCAAATTTTCGGCTAACGCCACAGCATCACTAATGGAATGCTCCGAACTGTAAGGGGAAGGCATGAGAACACCGAGGACATTTTCTTTACCAAGTGCAGCAGTTGCGATCGCAGCTACGATTGCCGAGTCAATCCCACCACTTAAACCCAACACTACTTTAGAAAACCGACACTTACGAGCATAATCTCGCACTCCCAAAACCAAAGCTTGCCAAATTTCTTCATCTTCCGATTCATATATCGGTTCTACAGAACTCAACTGTAAATCGCGTTGTGTTTCATCAAATTCAACTACTAATAAATCGGTGTCAAAACCACAGGCGCGACACATAACTTCACCTTGACGATTTAAGGCAAAACTACGCCCATCAAAAATTAGGTCATCATTTCCGCCAACCTGATTAGCATAAATAATCGGTTGTTGAAAACGGACTGCACTATGCTTGAGCATTGTTTCTCGAAGCTGCTGCTTACCGACTGTGTAGGGCGAAGCAGATAAATTCACAATCAAATCTACACCCAAAATTGCTAAATCAGCAATCGGATTTACTGCATAAGTCCGTTTGCCCCAGAATTCCTCATCGTTCCATAAATCTTCGCAAATAGTTACGCCAATATGGATATCATCTAAAGTGAAATAATTAGCTTGTAACCCTGCTTCAAAATAGCGACGTTCGTCAAATACATCGTAAGTAGGCAAAAGTCGCTTGTGAAAAGCTTGCTTAATCTTGCCATTCTCTAACAAAACTATGCTGTTAAATAAGGTTTTACCGCCACTAATATGTGCTTGGATATTCGGTTCAACAGTTCCTACCAACACGGCCAAATTTGGCGGTAAATCTTGAGCTAGGTTTTGTAAAGTGATGCCCATCGCTTCCACAAAACTAGGATTTAGTAATAAATCTCGTGGTGGATAGCCACATAAAGAAAGTTCTGGTGTTAGTAATAAACGCGCACCGCTAGATGCTGCGCGTTGTGCCGCCTCAAGAATTTTTTGGGCATTTAAAAGCAAATCACCAATTGTCGGATTAATTTGAGCGATCGCAATTTTCATATTATTTGTCATTAGTCATTGGTCATTTGTCATTTGTCAAGAGTCACTTATGACTTTTGACTTTGCAATCCGGTTCGGTTAACGTTTTAATATTTTGAAGATCCCCCCAACCCCCTTAAAAAGAGAGGCTTATAACCCTCTTCTACCCCCTTTTTAAGGGGGTCGCCGCAGGCGGGGGGATCTTAACCGAAAGGGATTGCAGGAATTTGGACTCTGTAAAGTGATTGGTTAAATAAACACCAAAGGTTTATCTTTTAAGGGAGCAAAAGCTTCCGCATCAAACTTATACAAACTAGCAGGACGGCCAGCACCCCGTGATACCTTAATTCCGGTATCGCATAAAAAACCTAATTTGAGTAGACGCGCCCGAAAATTAGAATAATCGGAAAAGTTATCACCTAAAACTGTGGCGTATAACTGATATAAATCGTTTAAGGTAAACATTTCTGGCAAGACTTCAAAAGCTACCGGGCTATACTCTAATTTATTACGCAACCGCCTGTGGCCATAAGCCAGAATTTCATTATGGTCAAAAGCTAATTGCGGTACTTGTTTTACCGGATACCAAGCTATGCCAGTCATGCGATCGGCAATCAATTCGGCTTCCTCAAATCGCACTAGGGCAAAGTAACTAACTGATAGATAACGCACACCATAACTATCAGTTGCTTCCCGTGGATCGCGATTTGGCCCGCCAAATGTATAGAGTTGTTCTAAGTAGAGATTGTTGACCTTAATTTTCTCTGCCATAATGCGATAGGCGGCATCTTCTAAAGACTCTCCGGGACGCACTAAAGTACCGGGAAGACTCCAATGATTTAAAAATGGTTCTTGCTGTCGCATTACAAGTAGAACTAACAGCCGATTTTGTACAGTATCTACAGAAAAAATTACATTATCAACACCAACCTTGAAATCGGCCAAAGGTTGTTGGTTTAACGGAGTTGGTATATTTTTTTGTGAACGTCCTGGCATTCGTACAAATGCTCTTGATTAATATAGGCAACTACAGGGGCTGTGAGGGCTTGAGAATCTCCATGTTCGCGGTATGCTGTTGAGGAAATATCTAGACCGGTCAGACTAGCGATCGCAATTTTCCCTCCCAGCTTTTGCACTACCTCTGAACTAGACTCATCTATTGCATATCCGGGTCGCGGTACAATCAGTAGTTGCACTTGCTGTAACAAATCTTCAATGCGATACCAACGTGGTAGCTGACTCAGTAAATCTGAACCAATAATCAACGTCAATTCAGCGTCTTCACCCCAAGTAATCTTCGCTTTCTCAACTGTTTCCAGTGTTTGGAAGCTACTTAATTCTTGTTCCAAAGCAATATTGTGCCTTGGCGTGTCTATATCCGCAATCAACAGTCGCAACATTGCCGCCCGATGTTCTAGGGGTGTTTGATGAGACTTAAATGGATTATCTGCTGCCCAAACCGCTACCCAATCATAACGCTCAGACAACCAACTCAGAATTTTTTCATGTCCCGCAGTTGGTGGATCGGCACTAGTACCAAACAAAGCAACTCTCATAATAATTCGTAATTCGTAATTCGTAATTCGTAGTTCGTAATTAAGACATACCGAAAGAGTAATTATTACCTCTGTGAACTGTGCGCCTCTGTGGTTCGTTTCTTAGTTTCCTCTGTCAACTGTTGCAGTGCGGCAGAAATCTCCACTTGCACCCCCACAGGACGATCCAAACACCGTGTTTCTTGTGGCAAACTAGCAACTGAGACAGCAGTCCGCTGACGAATTGTTGCCAACGATTCCAATGGCTGTATCCGTTCACCTTCTTGCACTACTAACTGCAACAAAGGTTCTTCTTCTTGAGGAATTTCACCTAAGAGTCCCAATCTGTCTGCTTTTACCTTACCTCCTGTAAACGAGCGAAAAATCTGCTTGCGTCCTGGATAAGTAACCTTACCACTTGACTGCTTCATGACTGGGATACCATCAATGTCTACGAGTTTATAGACTCCATTTACAGGCGAACCTGTAACTAATCGGGTTCCCAGTCCGTAACCATCAATTTGCGCCCCAGCAGCTTTTAACCTGGCAATTTCCCACTCATCCAAATCGCCACTGGCAAAAATTGGTACACCGGGAAGGAGCGATCGCACCTGTTTCGATAAGGTAACTAAATCTCCTGAGTCCAATCGCACTCCTGTTAATTGCATTTCCCCGGAGTTTACTTTTTGGGCCAAGCGTTGGGCAGCAGCAACGGTATCGTAAGTATCAATCAGCAACGGCGCACCCGGAAAATATCGATGAAATGCACTAAAAGCTTGTTCTTCAGTGCCTTCTATTGCTGACAACGCCATCACCAGGGCGTGCGCCATCGTACCACTTGGCTGTTGGCCCAGTTGTAGCGCTGCTAACACATTGGAGGTGGAATCTAACCCACCCGCCAAGGCAGCCCGCGCCGCCCACAAAGACCCTTGGGGACTAAATGCGCGTCTTGTACCAAATTCTAAAAGTGTTGCTGATTCGCCTGCTACATCCCGCAACCTTGCTGCTTTTGTGGCAATCAAAGTCTGGTAATTAATCGTATTTAAGAGGTAAGTTTCCACTAGTTGCGCTTGCCAAAGCGGTGCTTCCACCCGCAACAGTGGTTGATTGGCAAATACAGCTGTCCCTTCTGGTACTGCCCAAACATCACCCGTAAATTTACCCTCAGCTAAAAGTGACCAAAAGCGATCGCCTGCATGAGCAAAAATTCCCGTCGCCTGTAATGCTGCAATTTGCGATGGACTAAAGCGGAATTTGGTTAAATATTCCAATGCCTGTGTTAGCCCCATTGCAATTAAATAACCAAAACCCTCTGGCAATCGTCTGACAGACAACTCAAAGCTGGCCCGTCGTTGTTCGATACCTTCGCCTGTGTAACAAGCTGCCATCGTCAATTGGTAAAGATCCGTCAGCAAGCTGTAGTCTTCCACAGAGAGGTTTAGTTCCTGGTTCTGCTGGCTTTGCTGTTTATATACATAGTCCAAATCTGGCAAAGTTGTCATGCAAGAGATTCCTTACAAGATGCTTCTCTTATTTATGGTAATATTCACCATAAATAATGTCAACTACCGTTAAGGATATTTTAGAGATTGCTCTATAAAGTAGGTTTATGGGCAAATTTATACTAGCTTTATAAAATACTTAATATTTTTTAATAGTAAAAGCTAGTAATAATGTTTATCAGACCTCTTGTAAGAGGTCTAATGACTAATGACTAATGACCGCTATTCAACTTTTTCATACCAGATACCTACTTTCTCAAAAGCACCATAAGCAAGCTTGAGAAAATTCACTACTCTCTGTTTCCCAATTATCCCAAATTCTTTATACTCTCTAGCCTCTGCAAACGTTAGGCGATTTTGGTCAATTATGTTTCTTTCTCTGTATGCTAACTTCGGAAAATCTATAATTTTTATCGGATATTTATTTACTATGTTCTGAAAGTTGGAGTCTGACTCTAGATGCTCCCAATCATCACATAGCCCCAAATTCCTCACCAGAATATGAGGGATTTTCTCACCGTAAGTATTCACTGACTGATTAAACAGGTTGATGCTGTCGTATCCTCCTGTCGATACAAACCATTTGCAAAACATCACTCCTTGCGAACTTCCTAGTTCAAGTAATTGATTAGATTCAATCCACCCTTGTACTGCTCTATGGGATTGTGCAGATAAATTCACAATTACTGGCTTCTCTACCGCCCACTCAAATATTCTATCTGCCTTATTTGCCTGTCGTTCATTCTCACTAAACACAGCATACTTACATATTTCCTTATATACCCCTGCGACATCTGGATTCGATCTATCTGTCTCCACTGGTACAAACGGGATTCTCTTATCTAGACAATACTGAATCATTGTCCTGGCAAAGAGAGATTTTCCTACCCCGCCTTTTTCACCATCTACAAAATGAATCGTTGGCATTACAGCGACCTCTAATATTTATTAAAGTCTGATACATCTTTCCCAGGCTAAGAACTTTTTGGCGATCGCCGCCTAATTGTTTTGGTAGTTTTGTGAGAAAGTATAACCTTTCTTCAGAGCCGATTGAAGGTCAATTTCGTAGAAAGTAAACGCTTTCTGGTGGTGATAGTTCTTTTTTGTCCTTCTCTTCTAGCTTGTCTAGGGAAGTTAGAGTCGCTTAAGGATTCGTAATGCCATGCCTGTGGAGGGCTAGTCCTACGTAAATCCGCACCCAATCGAGAAATATTTCCTCTCACAAAGCATAATAGGGTGGGCATTCAATGCCCACCCTATAAGCTAGCTTTTCAGCAAACAGACTTAAGATTAGCCCAAATCGAAAAGCAAGATTTTGCCGCCGATGTTGGTGCTAATTTCTAGCTGTTCTTCGCCGTTGATTTGCACGCCATCACCTGCTCTGAGTTCTTCACCATTCAGGTTAACTATACCTTGGGCTACTTGTAACCAGGCATAGCGATCGCTTTTGACTTGATAATTAACAACATCACCATCTTCTAAAACAGATGTGTATAAATCCACATCTTGGTGAATTATTACAGCACCATCACGCCCATCTTTAGCAGCAATTAAGCGTAATTTGCCGCGCTTTTCTTCTAGAGGAAAAGCTTTTTGTTCGTATCTTGGTGTCAATCCTTCTTCATCGGGAAGAATCCAGATTTGTAGCAAGTGTAGTGGTTCAGTTGGTGAAGGATTAAATTCACTGTGGCTGATTCCAGTTCCAGCGCTCATAATTTGGGCATCACCGGGGCGAATTACTGAGCCTGTACCCAAGCTGTCTTTATGCTCTACAGCCCCTTCTAAGACATAAGTGAGGATTTCCATGTCACGATGACTATGGGTAGGGAATCCAGCACCGGGAGCGATGCGATCGTCGTTAATCACACGCAGAGAGCGAAATCCCATCCGGTTGGGATCGTAAAAACTACCGAAGGAAAATGTATGATAACTATCGAGCCAGCCCATTTTAGCGTGACCACGGGCATTGCGATCGTGAATTAAGTGGGTAATTGTATTTTGAGACATAAATTTACCTCTTTGTTAATGAGTATTTAGTTAGGAAGCGCTCAATTTTGGATTTTAGATTTTAGATAGCGGAGTGTCTTTTGGATTACAGGAAAAATCTAAAATTGGCAGAGTTTGAAATCAAAATGGAATTAGCATACCTTTTCACCAACCTAATAACTTCTTCAAGTTTAAGTAGGTGGGTGAGAAAATTTATAACTATGTCATTGCGAACGCAACGAAGTGGAGTGAAGCAATCACAAGGTTTTCACCGCTTTTACTTTTCGTTACATAGTTATATTTATTTGTGCCTGCCTACTTAAGTATTGATTTTGATGGAGAACTTGTTGAAGATATTTGGAATTTCTTGACTTCGTTTTGAACTATTTCAATAGTAAGGTATATACATATAAATGAAAAGTACGCACTTAAAAGTGACGTACTTACCAAAAAGATACTATTAGATTTAAGAAAGACTACTTTTCTCAAAAGTGCTTATTTTACGGTAGCAGGGATCTTTTGAGTTTTAGTAGTACCTGCTTTGCCATTGCCATTCTCTGCCTTAATTTCTGCTACTTGCAGATGAGCTTCTAAGAACCAGAGGCGTTTGTCAATGGTGCGGGAGATTTCGGTGTAAAGATCGGCGGTATCGAGATCGTCTAATTCATCAGTTTTAGCGATCGCGTCTCTAAGATGTTTAGCATAGAGGGCATAACGATCTGCTAAGGCTGTTACATGGTCTTTACCATCCAAAATATCTAAGGCATATTCTGGCAGAATTGAATTACTAGCTGCGGCGCGGGCTGTTCCAAAAGCGTATCCGCCTAAAGCTGTAATCCGTTCAGCTACCATATCGATGTACTGTTCCAATTCCCCAGCAAGTTCATCAAATAATAAGTGTAGCTGATAGAAGTCAGTTCCTTTAACATTCCAGTGCGCTTGCTTTGCTTGGGTTTTAAGATCCGAAGTAGCTGCTAAGGTTTGGTTAAGAAGTACTACGATTTGCACTCGCGCTTCGGCGGGAATGTCAATGCGGGTGGGGTACAAACGTGATGTAATGCTGTTGTCGCTCATGATTTTACGTTGTTAATGCCTTTTAAATCTAACTTTACAGATACTAGTTGGTTGTGCGAAACTCTCTGACGATGGATTATATTAATGGCTGGATGTGTTACTGTATATAGCTTATACAATTTTTAATTGAGAATTTTTCGGCAAAAGGGTCAAATGACAAATGACATTAGATGCGATGGTTTTCTATGGTATTAAATGTACCACCGAAAAGGCGATCGCTTATTACAATATTACAATTGGGCTATTCAAAAACATAATCTTGAGCCACTTTCCAGTAGCGTGAGAACCGCTTCAGGTCAATATAGCCATCATAATCAAAAAATGGTTCTACCTCTACCACTTCCACTGCTATAGAACCCTCTATTTGATTGCAGATGTCATTAAATCGGGGACTGGGACTGTTGGCTGTGACAACTAAATTCGCATCATGTTCTTTCGCAAAAGCTAAAATTTCTTGTACCACATCACCACGACGGATAACAACGGGTAACTCTAGCAAGCATTCGTAAATAAACGTGAGGCGTTTAAGACTCAATTGCCATTCATCTATCAAAGCCTCATCCCAAACCCAAATAGCTGGCGCATTTGGGTATTTTTGCAATCCTGGGTTGTATGGACTGAGGCAGTCTCCATGTACCCAAACAATTGATTTATTCATTTTTTACCTCTCTTTCCACGCTGCCAACTTTGGCTATTGGCTTGTTTGCTAAATTCCCCTTTAGGAAAAAGTCGCTGTTCTAATTCTTCATAGCTGTCTTCAAAATCACAATGGCCGTAAAGGGGACATTTCTGGCAATAAATACTTTTGGTGTAGCGTTCCAAATTTTCACGGTTGAAAAAATACGGTTTATGACTAAAGGTGCTAGCAACCCACTGCCATGACATATTATTGCTAGCAGGATCTCCATCTAAAAGGTGTTCGAGAAACCACTTCGCTCCTGCTTGCCAATGAATCCGCCGCCAATGAACAATATAAGCGGCTAGCCACATCCGGGCGTGGTTATGTAAATAGCCAGTTTCTTTTAAATCACGACTAAAATTGTCAATGCAGACTCTGCCTGTGGTTCCTTGTTTGATATCTTGCGGCAATTCCGATGCATATTCAGCCACAGTGTAACCAGTTTTATACTCTTCCTGGTCTTTCCAGATTCCATCCCCTAACTTTACATACAACCGTTGCCAGTAGTCGCGCCAAGCTAACTCGTTAATTAGTTTCGTCGCATCGTTTTGGTGCTGTACCCGTTCAAGGACATAATCTCGAATTTCTCGCAAACTCAAAACGCCATAGCGGATGTAAGGCGAAAGTCGCGTGACCGCACCCGTGAAAAAATTACGTGTTTGCGCGTAGCTTACTGGGTTGATTTGTTGCAGCATTTTTTGTGCGGCTTTGCGTCCCCCTAGAGTTTCGCTGATGTAGCGATCGCGTTCTGCTGCACCTGGGAATTGTTCGCGGAGGTAAGCTACCAACTCATCGCGGTTGGTAAATTCGCGTTGCATATCTTTAGACATTACTAATTTTGACTCTTGACGATCGCTACTTTAGTAAATCTTAATCTTAAGCGACCTTTCAAAGCTTCAATTCCAACTTTCATGACTATCAGCTTGCTAAAGTATAGGACTTATATAGGACTAGTATTTGATTTCTGAAAAAATCTAAGTATGTGTAGGGTGTGTTACGGCTTCTGTAACGCACCAAAACATAAAGGGTGGTGCGTTAAGCCTACGGCATAACACACCCTACGTGTATTTCAAAAATCAAATATGAGTCCTATATTTGATTTTTGAACAAGATTCAGTACACATCTATACCCTTCTTTTCTATTCCCTGTTCCCTACCTACGCAGATAATTTCAGGAATCAAATCGGATCGCTGCTGATGCTGGTGTAGCCATTGGAAATAGAAAATAAGTCTCTAGCGACTGAAATAGCAGATTCGGTCTTTAAAGTTTTGGAGTTTTACCCCGATTTATCGAGCCGTTACTGAATAAGTCTTTAAGCTAAGTAACTCGTTATCAGCGCTATTAGTCAGTAGTGAGTGGTGAATTTTACCGACTATTGACTACTTTTTAGCTGTCGCTGAATACCTCAATAATTATGTTGATTGATACTCAGTTACTTGTCTTAAATTTTTATACATCTCTAAAACATTATGCGAATCATACATATTTTAAACCACGTTCAAGAGATCGGTAACGGTATTGTAAATGTGGCTGTGGACTTGGCTTGTTTACAGGCAAAATCTGGTTATGAGGTAGCGGTTATTTCTGCTGGTGGTGAATATGAAAAATTACTAAATGTATGTGGTGTCAAACACTACCAACTAGACCAAACGAGGAAACCGATAAGTATTATCAAAGCGGCTGTGCGTTACCGAGCGATCGCAGCAGAATTTCAGCCGGATATTGTTCATGCTCACATGATGACGGGGGTAATTCTAGCCCGCATTTTTAAAGGAAATAAATATACTTTAGTTTCCACAGTCCACAACGAATTTCAGCGTTCCAGTTTGCTGATGGGTTTAGCTGACAGGGTAATTGCCGTTAGCAAGGCGGTACGAGATTCTATGGCAAAGCGGGGTATCCCAGAAAACAAGTTGCGGGTAGTATGCAATGGAACTTTGGGCAGTCCCCGTACCAGGCAAATACAAGATTATCAACCTTTAGGGTTACAACGTCCAGCGATCGCAACTGTAGCCGGTATGTATCAACGCAAAGGTATCGCTGAGTTAATCGCTGCCTTTGAAAAAATTGCCCCTGATTTTCCCCAAGCGCACCTTTATTTGGTAGGAAATGGCCCGGATAAACAGCTATTTGAGGCACAAGCACAAGCAACTTCTGTAAAAGAACGGATTCATTTTGAAGGCTTCCAGCCAGAACCTCAACGCTACCTTATATCTTGTGACATATTTGTGTTAGCTTCCCATCGCGATCCTTGCCCTCTGGTACTTTCCGAAGCTAGAGAAGCTGGAATTGCGATCGTTGGCACTCAAGTAGATGGGATTCCTGAAGCTTTGGACAATGGGCAAGCAGGTCTTTTAGTGCCAGCAAAAGATAGTAAGGCTTTGGCTGGGGTTTTAGTGCAATTACTGAGTAATGCCGATATGCTGCATGAGTGGAAAAATCGGGCAAATCAAAACCTCCAATGGTTGAGTGTTGCCCGCGTTCATCAGGAAACATTGGCAGTGTATCGTGAGTTAATTACAGATTAAAGGGGATTGGGGACTGGGAATTGGGAATTGGGTATGGATTATTTATTCTCCTTTTCCCTAGTCCCCAGTCCCTTGTCCCTAATAACCATGTAGCGATCGCTTTAATTTTAAAGCTACACCTAAAGCACCAAGGACTAATACACCCAAAACGTTAGTTGATTCAGGAACGGCGGTGTAATAAGCTGCCACTCTGATCGGCCCATCTTTATCTGTTTGCTCTGCTGGTATTGGTGGAACGATTCCACCACCGGGTGCTAGATTCGGTAGTGTAGCAAAGGGATTGTAAAATAGGGTTCCGTTTGGGATTACGCCACCACTAAAAGTAATAGTACTGCCACTGATGGTAATGTCTTTAAAAATATTATTTAGATCGGGGTTAGTAGAGGAACCGATCTTCCCATCTCCATTAACATCTCCCCACTCCACAGGCTCGTTATTATACGCTGGAGTAGATTCAGGATTACTATAGGAGTAGGAGAGCGTTTTTAAATCAAAGACCAAGCTTTGTATATCGTATCCAGTATCATTTTGAAAGTTATTAGCTACATCTGGCACACCATATTCTATTACTTGCCCTGGTTGATAATCTGTAAGGATTCTTGGGTTTTTTAACTTGAGGATGTCTTGATTTTGAGTCGTCACAATGGGTTCTACCAAGATAACGGCTCTCGCTGGTGTCAAAGACAAAAAACTAATTCCTGCTGCTCCTAGAAGAGACAAGGCTATTTTGGTTACTATTGTCATATTTCTGTCCTCTTCGATATTGATTGAGAAAATGCTATGCCGGGTGGGTTAAATCAAACAGCAAAACCTCACTTTTGAACTGCTATATACTTGCTAGATAAATAGCGGTTAATGTGTGCCTGCTCAGTGAGTTTACATATACTCGTATGTTGATTTATAAAGCAATTCTGGTAATGCCTTATCACAATAACTAGTAATTTTACGCAATCTTTATAAAAAATCTAAGTCAGAACTTATGTGTTGACATATTAGACAATGTGTGAAAAAAGCTTAGTTAACGCAATCTACCAACAAAAAACTTGTTGGTAGATCGCGTTAATTTAAATTTAAGTGTGCAACGTGTTGAAAAATTTAATCCCTCTCAGGAACTCAAATAAATTTTTTCGTAAATCCACGCAACCGGATTAACACTGGCTTCGCCCAATTTCCACCTAGCAAATCGTGCAGCAGGATATAAAAACAGGGGATGATAAATAGTGTCAGCATTGTTGCGATCGCCATCCCAAAGAAAACTACAATCCCTAAAGGCTGCAAAAACTCAGAACCTTCGCCAATGCCTAATGCTAAGGGGAACAGTCCCAAAATGGTGGTCACTGTGGTCATGATAATCGGGCGCAAGCGTTGAGGAGCAGCTTTCACGATCGCAATTTGGCGACTACAACCTTCCTCATCCCGAATTTGGTTTGCCAGTTCTACCATTAAAATCCCTGCGTTCACCACAATTCCCACCAGCAGCACAACACCAACAATTACAGTTGCGCCAATTGCAGTTTGGGTAATGTAAAGTCCAAAAATTCCCCCAGCTAAAGCCAGTGGTACGGTGAACATAATTACCAATGGGTCAATCAGCGAATTGTATTGCACCGCCATAACTACAAAGATTAAGAACGTTGCCAACGCTCCCAAAGTTTTTAAAGCATCTTGAAGTTGCTGATTAGTTTCTTGGGCAGAACTAGGCACAATTGAAACACCATCAGGTAAGTCTACATCCTTGAGTACCTCGTTGACTTCTGCGATCGCCTCACCAAGACTAGCTCCCTCACTGAGATTTCCTGCGACAATAAAAGCTTGACGCTGATTAATCCGTTGCACTTCACCAGGCGCTTGACCTTCTTGAATGTTTGCAACATCTGAAAGCCGGATTAGTTGATTATTTTCTGTAAATAGCGGTAATTGCTTTAGCTGGGAAGGACGCTGAATTGCTTCTTTATTTAGCTGTACCCGCACATCAACTAAACGATTACCGCGTTGAATTTGTGTAGGAACTGAACCTTCAATTGCTGTTTGAACTGTTGCACCAATTTGCCTGGCGCTCAACCCTAAAGCCGAAACCCTTTCCCAGTCAGGGCGAATTTGGATTTCCGGTTGTCGGGGGTCGGCATCTGGTCGGAATGTCGCTAATTTTGCCCTTTCTTGCAATGCTTGCAACACTTGCGCCCCTGCTTGCGTTAAGTTTTCTTCATTCTCACCTTGCAAAATCACGTCAACATCTGACCCTTGCACTGGAGAATTACTCAAGATTAAACCCCGCACTTGACCGGGATTGAGGCGCAGCAGAATTCCTGCTAAGTTAAGTTTGTTAAATTCCTGAGTTACTTTTTTGACGAAGGCTTCGACATCTGTGCCTGGTTTAAGATTGATGGTGCTGCTGGCACGTAAAGGATTTTCTGTAGTATTGCTGCCAAATAGATTACCACCCACAGTTGTGAAAGCAGACTCGGTTTCTGGTTGTTTGAGCAAAATGTCATCGACAATTTGCATAACTTTTTCAGAAGTTGCTAAAGGTGTACCGGGGGGAAACTGCGCTCTCAAGTTAGCTTGACCAGTACTGATGCGGGGTAAAATTTCTTGGGGAATTTGACCAAACATCAAGAAGCTACTACCGCCTAAAATTAGCAAAGCAGCAGTTACTACAAGAACCCTATAGCGTAAAACCCTGGTTAGGAAGTTACCGTATCCCCGCGTAGCATCTTCAAATCGGTGGTTAAACTGTCTAAGCAGCCAAAATTCACTAATCCGACTAGACCAGGGAATTCCCAAAAGTCGAGAAGATAGCATCGGCACTACTGTAATAGCGACGACAAGGGATGCTGCGACTGCGAAGCTAATTGTCAAAATTAGTTCATTAAATAGCAGTGCAATAAAGCCGCCAATTAAGAGGAATGGCACTACAGAAACTAAGTTTGCACCTGTAGCAGCAACTAAAGCAGATTCTACTTCTTGGGAAGCTGCGATCGCACTGTCAATAAAGAATTTTGAATTTTTCTTCTGTCCCTCTGCCTCCATCTCTTTCTGATTGGGAGTCATGCCTGCTTTTTCGGAAATGTTCTCTAAGATCACAACCGATGTGTCAATTGCTTGACCGACTCCTAATGTCAAACCTGCCAAACTAAACACATTCAAAGTCAAGCCAAAGATTTTCATTAAAGCGATCGCTGCCAAAGTACACAGTGGAATCGTCAAACTGATAATCAATGTTTGCCTAAACGATCCCAAAAATAACAACACGGCTGCTGCTGCTAACAATGCCCCAGAAATCCCCGAAAAGATGACATCATTTAAAGAATTGCGAATAAAGACAGATTCATCTGTGGTAGGACTCAAAGTCATGTCTGCTGGAATTAAACCCGATTGCCGTAATTGTTCAATTCGCCGTTTAACAGCATCTACAACTGCGATCGTGTTGGCTTCAGGCTGCTTTTGAATTGAAAATTTCACCGCAGGCTGACGATTGAGGTAAACAAATACTCGCTGCTCTTCTGTATCGTCAATTACCTCAGCAAAATCTCGCAAGTAGACGCGGCGGGAAGGAGTAGGGGAGGCAGAGGAGGTAGGGGAGGTAGAGGAGGTAGGGGAGGAAACTTCCAAGGAAAGGTTTTCAATTTCCTTGGCATTTTGGAAGCGTCCGACAGTTCGAGTCAATGGCTCGGAATTTTGCCCTAGAATCCGACCACCAGAAGTATCTTGATTCCGGGCTGTTAATTCATCTAAGACATCATTTAACCCTACACCCAAAGCTTGCAATCGGTTTAAATCAACAAGCACGCGTACTTCTTCTTCTGCACCACCAGATACATCAACTGAGGCAACTCCTGGCACGACACTAAGTTCGCGGTTTAATTCTTCATCAGCAAATACACGTAAGTCTTTGCCAGGCAAAGAAGCAGATGTTAGCGCTAATTCATAAACCGGCAATTGAGAGGGATCGACTTTAAATAATCGCGGCTCCTCTATCGTATCTGGCAGTTGCCCTCGACCCCGATTAAAAGCAGCAGTAGCATCGTTTAGGGCTTGGTCAATATCGCCTCCCGGTTGGAAGTATAAATCGAGGCTTACCTGTCCTTCACGGGTACGGGAGAAAACTTGCACTACATTTTCGGTTGCAGCTAAAGCTTCTTCTAAGGGTCTGGTGATTTCATCTACTGCTACTTCTGGGGAAATCCCAGGGGCTTCTAGCCGAACGCCAATTCGTGGATAGGTAATTGATGGTAAGAGATCGACTTGGATCGTTGTGAGAAAAAATACCCCAATGACAATTACTGCCACGGTGAGCATGAGTGTGCCAATGTGTTGGCGGATAGCGATCGCACTAAGGCTAAATCCACCATTGCCATTATTATTGTTTGCCTGTTGCATGATACTAAGTGATAAGTGCTAAGTGCTGACTACTGAGTACTTTTTTCATTAATACGGTGGTTATTACCCACCCTACTATTGCTTTTCTGAAAGAATTGAAAGACTTACAGTGTCACCTTCTTTTAACGGCTTACCACTACGAACAACATAGCGCTCTCCCGCTTGTAAGCCAGATAGAATTTCTACTTTGCCATCAGCCTTTTGTCCTAAGGTGACAGCACGCGTCGCTACTTTCGTTTTACCATCTGTGTCTTTCACCACAAATAGCGTCCCTGATGTGTTTTCTTGCTCTTTTCCTGCTCCCTTTGCTGCTCCTGCTTGTTTTTGAATAGCTGTTTGTGGCACGATTACGCGCTGTTGAGTCTGGTTTTCAAAGTTGACTCGCGCTAGCAGTCCACTGCCAATTTTGCCTTGAGCGTTGGGAATTACAACCTCTACAGGTATTAATCGAGCGGTGGCATCGGCAGCTGGAGAAATGCGGGTAACTCTCCCAATTAATCCTCGATCGGGAAAGGCATCTAAGCGAACTTGTACAGACTGTCCAACCTGAATTTGTGCTAGTTCTAATTCGGAAACTTGCACAACAACTTTTACACGGTTAAAATCGCCAATTTTGACGACTTCATTCCCTGCTTGTAGAAGATTGCCCGGTTCTGTCACCTTTTCTGTAACTATGCCAGCGATCGGAGATGTCAGCCGAGTGTAAGACCTACGTTCTTTGGCTTGGGCAACCAATGCCTGCTGGGCAAGTACCCTACCTTGGGCGGCGGCGACGGCTTGCTGTTCTGTACGGACTTGCTCTTGGGCTGCCCGCAGTGCCTGGGCTGCTGTTTTTGCCTGGGTACGTGATTGCTGGGCAGTTTGTTCTGCGATCGCTCCAGCTTTAAATAACTTCTGTTGCCGTTCTGAATCTGCCTGAGCTTGTAGAACCTCTAACCGTGCCTTTTCAACGTCAGCACGGGCATTACTTACCTGATTATTTGCCCTAGCTACTTCTGATTTCAGGGCTGCTAGTTCGGCTTCTGCTTGCTTTAATTCGGTCGAAAGGATGGCATCATCTAACTGCCCGACGTTTTGCCCAAGCTTTACTGTATCGCCCACATCTAAGTTCAAAGCCAACAAGCGGCCTTCTACCTGCGATCGCAGCGATACGATGCGGAAGGGTATTGTATTACCTGTATATTCTGGTTGTTTTTGTAGCAAGTCAGTTCGAGCGATCGCCACATCTACAGGTGTTCCGCCACTCCGTTCGCTACTTCCAGGACTCTGAGATTGTGCATCTGCTGATTCTTTGGGCGACGAACCGCAACTCGCCGTCAGCAATCCTATACCTAACAAACAGGAAATTAATAAACTTCTTACAGAAGCGGAGGTAAGGAAGTAATTTTTCCCTTTCGCTTTTCTACCAGTTCCACAAGTATTGTTTGCAAGAAGTCTACTCTTTAAATCTGCATAGGCGCAGCTCAACCCAGGCATCGCCACCCCAGTCTTTACAACTGAATTTAACTGGATATTTATTAGTTGGTTAGCGACTACGGGATCTTTCCTTTTCACCTGTTTCTGCGGCTTATTTATGTCCAAAATCATTTGTTTTTCTCCTATTGGGGAGCTTTTGGGGTTAAACAGCCGTGTTTTACTAAGTAATTTTGAGAGATATCATTAACAAAAACGGCGAGAATTCATCAGCTGTCTGACAGTAATTTTTTTGATTAAAAACTACTGTTTTCCCACAAAAGTCCAAAATTTCTCACCGTTCTACTTCTTACGCAGAGGTAGATAATCTTCTTGCAATTAATAAATTATAAACTTAGTATAAATATTTGTCTGTTTTCTGGAATCTACCTATAGGAGAAACCTGGTTTTTTCTCAAGATATAAAAATTTTATATGCCATAACATTAGCGATATTACAATAAATATTATTATTTCTACATATTTATTCGATATTACTACAACTACTGATAGTTACAGATATTTTGGCTTATTACGAATATTAAAGATTTATTGCTTTTTTATGTCTATAATGTAGTGGAAAACACTATTTTTTCTTACCCTCCTTGCGTAATATGGCAAGAAACAGGGCGATAAGTACATAACAACAGGTAAGAATGAACTTTTTTGCCAGAAATATATTTGCATTAGGTGAGGAAGGTAAGGCGTGACATCTCTGTTCAAAATTGCACAAACCACTGATGAATCTCAGATTTCCGAATTTTTCCATGAATCAGCAGGTAAGTGGCGATCGCAACGACGCTACTACACGCTACCGGAAGGAGAAACTAAGGAGATAGAGAGTATAGTTACGATCAATTTTCTAGAGCAGGGCTGTGATGAATTGCAAAAGCTAGCTCAGATGCACGATTTATCTGATGTAGGGAGTTTAATTTGTGGTGCGGCAATTGTCTGGGAAAGTACGGACGTGCTGAAGACAAAGAAAGAATCGCAAGGTTCAACAATATTTGGGGTGATGGGAAATACCTTGTATCGCGATCGCGGTTTTGCCATATCTAAACCAGTCACCGCCCATTATTATTTCTCCAACCCGAAAACACTGTGTTTGCGAACTGAATACAACGGTTCAGTATTTGAGGAAGAGTTAAAGCTAATTGGCAGCAAATACCGCACCAGACAAACTATTATCTCTCGTGCTGGCGAGCAGTTGATGATTGGTCAATATTTAGAAAAGAGAGTGGAGAGTTAGTTTATTGGGTGGCTGTGGCTGGCGGCTATAGCTTCACCCATTTTAGAACTACACAGTACCTAGCTCTTAAATGGCAATATAACTTTTTATAACATTTTATCAAACTTCCTCCCTGAAAGTGAATTGCTATGCAATCATGGAAGGTGAAATGAGAATTAATTCGGCGACAGTGTTTGTTTTTAGTATTGACAGGCTTTTCCCTTTTGGTATTACAGACTTCTCTCCGAAATCTAAATCTCTACAAACTTATGATTTTGGAGACATTTAATGTCAATTTACGTTGGTAACCTCTCCTATGATGTTACACAAGATGCGCTGAGTACTGTTTTTGCAGAATATGGTTCTGTAAAGCGCGTTCAGCTACCTACTGACCGTGAAACAGGTCGTTTACGCGGCTTTGCTTTCGTGGAAATGAGTTCAGAAGATGAAGAAACCAAAGCTATTGAAGCCCTTGATGG
This sequence comes from Nostoc sp. 'Peltigera membranacea cyanobiont' 232, assembly GCF_002245985.1. Classification (NCBI taxonomy): domain Bacteria; kingdom Bacillati; phylum Cyanobacteriota; class Cyanophyceae; order Nostocales; family Nostocaceae; genus Nostoc; species Nostoc sp. 'Peltigera membranacea cyanobiont' 232. Next base: position 10,694 of record NZ_NOLK01000045.1, on the reverse strand, counting down.
TGCTGAATGGCTGGGTCGTGACCTTAAAGTGAATAAGGCCAAGCCCAGAGAAGACAGAGGTGGTTCCTTTGGTGGTGGTGGTGGTAATCGCGGCGGTGGCGGCGGCGGCTACAACCGTGGTGGTGGTGGCGGTGGTGGCCGCTACTAAGCTAAATAAGCGAAAATCATTTAGTTGAATCTAGAAAAGGCTCAGGCAGAAATGCTTGAGCCTTTTTTATCCAAAACCTGCACTACACTATGATTCTCTAACCAGAGTCCCCTGATGAAAAATTATTTTCCATCGATCGTTGTTAAATTTCCAGATGGAACTTCGCAGTGAATTAACAGGCTGTTCGCCAGATAGATATCTGACTATATGATAGGTTAGTGACATCTCCTACACTGAACCGAGACGGTTACAGTGTAGGCTTCCAACAGCCCAATGAAGGGTATGAAGGATTTCCTTCGTGGTACTATCGTCCATAGTTCCAACTATGTCCAGTTTCCCGCTACGGCGTTTTATACTAGGGAAAATGCCCAACCCTAGTCTTTTTAAGTTGACTGCGCTGTTAATATCGCGGTCAACCATCAAAGTATTTTTCTCATCCCAATATTCTCTGATACTGCAATCCGTAAAAATAATTTCATTGCGGTAACTGAGAATCATTGAAGTATATTGTGGGTTCTGTGAAACTACTACAGCGCCAGCTTTTTCGGCTATACGCTGTAATATCTCAAAAAATTGTCCAAAAGCACCATCAGCCCATGACTTATTCAGTCCTGACTTAGCAGATTGCCCATTGGGAAGATACCTTCCATTCTCATCCTGTTTAGCTTTATTACGTCGGGTTAGCCCTTTGAGGTTTAGGTCTTCGTAGAAGAAAAACTTCTTTCCACTTCTGACAAGTTTATGAGCCGTTTTGTACTGAAAATCTTTTCGACTTCTGGCAATTTTTTGATGCTGTTTAGCTTCACGTTTTGCCAACTTACGACGAGATTTAGACCCACGCTTGCGTTTGTTTCGTTTAACAGAAATACGATCTAGCTTGGCTTGATTCTTCCGTAGCGGTTTTAAAGATGGAAGCTTTTCACCAACTGATGTTGCAAGATAGTCATTACCTTGCAACACAGCATCAATGCCCATTGAGTTGTCCCAGTTAGGGATAAAATCGATGGTTTGGCTTGGAATGGTTACATCTTCCAGTACCATCTGGATGTACCAGCCATCAGCCTTTCTAGTAACGCTAGTTTGTTTAAGAGTAAATCCGTCAGTTATAGGTCGGTGCATCCGAACCTTAAACATCCCAAGATGCGGCAAACGAATATATAGCCAGTTTATCCGTTTTAACTTTATCCATTCATTATTAGCTGTTGCAAACGTCATGGTTTTGAAGCTAGCTTCAGTTTTGAAGCGTGGTTTTCCAGAACGAAAACCCTGAGAATCCCCAATCACAAAACGCTCAAAAGCTTTATCAACTCGCTTGCAAACATCCTGTAGAACAGTTGAATCTACATTTTTAAAATCAAGTAATTCACCTGACCATTGAACAATGTTCAAGTCTTTTTTGATGACTGGTAACTGGAGCTTCTGTGTAAAATAGTTAGGTCGGTCTAGTAGCTGTGGGAGCCTGGTTACAAAGATTGGACAACTATTTATAGCATGGCGGTTATTTTCCCACCAAGAGAAGCGTTCACCCAATTGGCGGTTATACCAGTACCGACAAATTCTAAGCCATTTGTTAAGAATTAGTTTTTGATTTGATTTAGGCTCTAGTCGGTACTGGTAGGTTACTTTCATCCTATTGGCTGAATGGGTGTTATGATTTAAAGCTACACCAATAATACCATAATGTTCTTTATTTTTAATGAAAAATGATTTTGTAGCCAAAGGTCGGTCAGTGAGTGATTTAAAAGCTCACTTAGTTCTGACCACCAAATATAGGCGCAAAGCCTTTACTTTAGAAATGTTGAAAAGACTGGAGGATATTTTAGTTGACTTGCTCCAAAAGTGGGATTGCAAGTTAGTGGAATTCAATGGAGAAGAAGATCATGTACACCTGCTGTTTCAGTACCATCCAGACTTGCAGCTTAGTAAACTTGTAAATAACATTAAATCTGTTACCTCGCGCAGATTACGCCAAGAATATGCCGAGCATCTAGAAAAGTTCTTCTGGAAAGATGCGTTTTGGAACGGATCTTATTTCGTTGCAAGTTGTGGTGGAGTTACAATTTCAAAACTCAAAGAATATATTGAAAGTCAAAATAGTCCAGAATGAATATAGGTCATGGCTCGATATGGCAATTAATTGTTCTGGCTGCGCCAGAATACATTAATCACCATTTCTCCCCACTCCCGCGCATTCATCTCACACCCCTAAGAGTGGGTGTGAGGCTTCTGCTGTTTGAGCTAAAATAACCCTTGTTGCCAAAACTAAGGTTTTGAATTCTGTTATCGATCTTTGAGTCACGGGTTCGATGGGTTCATTTTGCAAGCTATCGATAATTTGCTGTTTATTAAAAACACGCCCTGAGCTTCCGAACTCAATGAACTCGTCAGCAAGTAAGTCCATAACATCCTTAGCTGACTTTCGTACATCCGCTTGAAGCAAACGCTCCTCCAACTCACGGAGAAGCGATTCCTCTAAATAGTCTGCTTTCATCTACTGACTCCAGATAGAAAAACAATAATCCTTGCTAAACAAGACTTTCAGGTAAAAGAGATGATTTTAGCTATATCGTTTTGCTTGGTTTATTGGGACTTCCAGAAAATAAACTATTCCATAAACAATAATGATAATCATTTTAAAGGGGAATGAAGGAGAATAAGCATACCCAATGCCCAATGCCCCATTCCCCATTTCCCATTTCCAATTAATAATGAGTTGCCGACTTACGATGATGCACAGCTGTAACACCATCTTGATTTAGCACTTTGCCATTCTCAACAGTTGCATAAACCAGCCAATGGTCGCCAGATTCCATCCGGTTTTGTACGGAACATTCCAGATATGCTAAGGCATCAGTAAGTATGGGAGAACCGTTTTCAGCAACTTCTGCGGCGACATCGGCAAATCTATCTTGTCCTGGGCCGAAGGGTTTGAGGAAGTGCTTCATCAATCCCAAATGATTGCCTTCTTTGAGAATGTTGAGGACAAATTTGTTTCCTGAGTGTGTCAATGTTTCTACTGCTCGGTCTTTAGCGACAGCTATGGTTAAACCAGGCGGATTAAAGCTAGCTTGAGCCACCCAAGAGGCTAACATAGCACTGGAGCGATCGCCTTCTTTGGCTGTCAGAACGCACAAAGAACCGACAATCCGACCAACTGCTTGTTCTACAGTAGTAGCAGGAAGACTTGGCGATCGCACTTTTCTAGCTTTTTTCAATGCTTGGGCAAAGTCAGTTCCAGCTTCTTCACACAATTGTAAGGTGGCATCATCGGGTTTAAATTTTACGCGGATGGTGTCAAAACCAAACCGATAGCCAGCATCTTTTAATTTACCTTCAATTAAATCAACCGCTTCCCCACTCCAGCCAAAGGAACCAAAAACACCAGCAAGTTTATTGTTCGTTGCGGTGGATAACACAATTCCTAAAGCTGTTTGCACCGGTGTAGGTGCATGACCGCCGAGGGTTGGAGAACCCATGATGAAACCACCGGCTTTTTCCACAGCCGCCCGGATTTCTTCTGGTTCGGTAAATTCGCAGTTAATGGATTCTACAGCAACGCCAGCTTTGGTCATCCCACGAGCGATCGCTTGGGCTAATGTGGCTGTATTTCCATAAGCTGATGCATAAATTAGCGCCACTGTCAAGTCAGCAGATGTTTGCTGTTGACTCCATTCTCGATAAGCCTTGGTCAATTCAATTAAGCCATAGCGCACCAAAGGCCCGTGTCCAGTGGCATACATTCGCACGGGAAAATCGGCTAGTTTATCCAATGCTGTTTCTACTTGACGGGCGTGGGGAGCCATGAGGCAATCAAAATAATAGCGCCGATCTTCGTTATATACTTCCCAGCCTTCATCAAATACCTGATCTCCACAAAGGTGGGCCCCAAATAACTTATCTGTGTACAGAATTTCTGTTTGCGGATCGTAGGTGCAAAGTTGATCTGCATAACGGGGATTAGGGGTGGGAATAAATTGTAAATTATGCCCATTGCCCAAATCTAGGGTTTCTTCACCCCGCATGACAAGAATTTGCAAATCTGGATTTTCCAGCGCACTACGTAAATTTATCGCCCCTGGATTAGAACAGACAAAGGTGATTTGCGGAGCAATTTCTAATAAAGCTTTTAAAGTTGTAGCGCGGTTAGGATTTACGTGTCCCAAAATTACATAATCTAAGTCTTCCAGATGGAAACGCTGCTGCAAGGCTTCTAAATAAATTTCCGTAAACGTTTCCCCTGGAGGGTCAATGATGGCAGTTTTATCGCTTTCGATTAAATAAGAATTAGCTGTTGTACCCTTAGCAAGAGCATATTCAATTTCAAATCTGAGCCTTGACCAACTGCGCGATCGCAATATTCTTGTATCTGTAGCTATTGGATAAACTTGAACATCACGGGGTTTATTTGTTGACATAGCTTTATTGGGGATTGGGTACTGGTGATTGGGGATTGGGGATTGGGGATTGGGTATTTAGAAAACTCTTCCCCAGTTCCTAGTCCCTAGTACCTAGTCCCTAGTCCCCAGTCCCTAGTCCCCAGTCCCCAATCCCTAATAGTGATTTCCAACTTTGCGGTGATGCACAGCAGTTAAAGCATCGGGTTTAGAAACTCGTCCGGCGTAGACGGTGCTATATACTGCCCAATGGTCGCCGCAATCCATTCTACTGACGACTTCGCACTCCATGTACGCGAGGGCATCGTTGAGGATAGGCGCACCATTTTCGGCTGGCTGAGTTCTCACTCCTTCAAAGCGATCGGCACCAGGGGCGAATCGTTTCAGAAAGTGCTTCATGAGTGGTTGGAAATTGCCTTCTTCTAAGATGTTAAGAACAAAGCGATCGCCTACTTGCATGAGTGATTCAATTGCCCGATCTTTGGCGACTGCAATGGAAAATCCCAAGGGTTTGAAGCTGGATTGAGCAACCCACGAGGCTAGCATGGCACTGGATACATCACCTTTTTTGGCAGTAATAATATAGAGTCCGCCGCTAAGTCTACCAAGGGCTTTATCTAAGTCAGCACCAAGGGATTTCATCGCTTTGATGCTGCGATCGCGTGTTACCCATTGAGCTAAATCTGTACCTGCTTCTTCACACAGCTTGTAGGTATTTTCTGTAGGCGTTTGTTTAATCCGAATCGCTGGAAAAACTGTTGTCAAACCCAAATTACGGAATTTACTCACCAAAGGATCTATCGGCTCATCATCGCCACCACCACTTTCAAACACGCCGATAGCTTGCTTTTCTCTGGCAGATCCTAAAACTGTGCTGAGTGCAGATTGGATGCTCGCAGCCCCAGAAGCCGGAGGTAAGCCAACAATTAGCCCTGCACATCGGCTTACTAGTTCCCGTAGTTCTTGTAAATCGACTTCCGATCCCAAATCGACAATTTCCACAGCGACACCGGTTTTACCGATACCATTAGCAATTGCTTGCGCGAGGCGATCGCTATATCCGTATTCGGAAACGTAAAAGATGCCAATCACTGTCTCTGGTTTGGTTTGGGTTTGGCTCCAACTGCGGTAACGTCCAACTAATTCCTCAACATTGTGAGACAATAATGGGCCGTGTCCTGTGGCAATCATACTGATGGTTTTCAGTTCCGCCATGCGTTTAAGGGCAGACAAAACCGATCGGGCATTTGGCCCCATCAAGCAATCGTAGTAGTAATGGAAATCTTCTTCGATCGCTGCTAAGTCTTCATCAAAGGTGCTATCTGAGCAATAGTGCAACCCAAAAGCGTCGCAGGTGTAGAGAGTTTTAGTTTTGTGGTCGAAGCTGAAAATGGTATCCGGCCAATGTAAATTTGGGGCAATCACAAATTCAAATTCATGACCATTGCCCAAATCTAAGCGATCGCCATTTTTCACAATCCGCCGCTTAAATGGTTGATGTACGAAATCCTCAAGAAACTGAATCGCCACCTTAGAGCCGACAACGGTAATTTCTGGAGCTATTTGCAGCAAATCTTTAACTAAACCGCTATGGTCAGGCTCGGTATGGCTGATAATTAAATAATCAATATCTGTTGGCTTGATTAGTCCAGTGAGCGTATCAAAATATAGTTGACGAAACTTTTCGTGAGAGGTATCAACTAAGGCAGTCTGCTCTCCACGGATGAGAAACGAGTTATAAGTAGTACCGTTTTGCAACCCAAACTCAATATCGAAGCGATCGCGATCCCAGTCCAAAGAGCGAATAGCCGTCGTCTCTTGACCGATTTCTACAGTCTGTATGGTGAGCCGTTTTTCAGTTTTTTCGGTGAGCGCTACCATAACTCCCTCCTTGACACAATGAGTATTTCTTCCTCTTCTTTTATTGTTACACGGCTTGAATGTTAATTTTTATTAAAAAACCTATAGCTGACTTAAAAAAGTTAAAAGTGTGAAACCGCAGAGGGACATAGAGGAAATTTGGCTAGGGTTGGAAATTGGTAATTCCCGACTGCATTGGGCGTTGTTTGTTGGTGAGACGCTTTACTCAGCTTGGGATACTGACTATCTTCCTGAATCTGTTATACAACAGTTGGCTGAATCTCAAACCCTGAATGATTTACTAAAAAAAATTTTTCCACAAGGTGAATTTTTCACAAACACTCTGCCCCTTTGCCGTCTCTTCGTCGCCTCCGTAGTTCCCAGCCAAACTGCTATTTGGCAAACTTACCCAAATACTCATGTTATTACATTAGACCAAGTATCACTAAAAGGTGTTTATCCCACACTAGGAATTGACCGCGCTTTAGCTTTGTGGGGTGCAGGCAAAATGTGGGGTTTTCCCATGTTGGTAATTGATGCGGGGACAGCGCTAACTTTTACAGCTGCGGATGCTAATGAGTGTCTAGTTGGAGGGGCAATTTTGCCGGGATTAGGTTTGCAATTTGCAAGTTTGGGTCAACAAACAGGACAATTACCATTAGTAAAAATAGAAAATTTTCCGTTCTTACCACCACGTTTTGCACTTAATACTACAGACGCAATTCAAAGTGGAGTGATTTACACTTTAATAGCTGGAATCAAAGATTTTATTGAGGCGTGGTGGCATTTATTTCCTGATGGCAAAATTGCGATTAAAGGGGGCGATCGCACTTTATTACTAAACTATTTACAAGCCTTATATCCTGAAATTGCAGCACATTTAATTGTGGAACAAAATTTAATTTTTTGGGGAATGCGGGAAATAGTAATGGAGAATAAAAAATAGGAATCCGAATTTTACGGACAAGAGACAAGCCAAAGCTCAGATAGCATAAAATTAAAAGAGAAGTTTACCCCTAAATAAGCTATGCCCAATTTCCTTTAATAAACTCCCCAATCTCAACCGCTACAACCCCAGCACAAGATTCTGGTAAATCATTTCCGGCATGGGAAATCATTTTCAATTCCACTTTTGGCATCAGTTGAGCATAAACACGGCTCTTGGCTAAAGCATCTGGTGTATCTTGGCCACCTTGTAGAATAAAAACTGGCACATCTATCATGTAAAGCCGCTTTTGCACTAATTCTGCATCAATTTCTACTTGTCGGCGTTTGAAAAGTAACTGGCAAGCTATGGGGTAACGCAACAATTCCTGACGTAATTGCAAGTCTTGGGCAATTTTTTCATGCCAACCCAGCATTTTAGTTAAAGGAATTAGCGATCGCAACAATTTAACTATTAGTGGTGGATAATTCAATAGTCGCCGCATCTTTCGGCAATACTCTTCAAGTCCAGCTATCTCTACACCCTCTGGTGCAACCAGCACCAAACCAGCAACTCTCTCTGGATACTTTAAAGCATAGCTAGCAGCAATCCAACCCCCAAGAGAATGCCCTACTAAATATACTTTTTCTAGCTTGACCGCTTGCAAAAATTCTGCCAAACACTCCACTTGTAAATCTATCGAATGATGGATATTTGGATTCTCAGACTCACCAAACCCTAACAAATCAGGTGCGAAGCAATGAAAATCTTGTGCAAGGGACTCCATCACAGACAACCATTGACTGCTCTCATTCCAAGCACCATGTAGAAAAATTATAGGAGTTTTTTCACCGACTTCACGCCAGAATATTAGCCCTTGAGAGAGCTTTATCCGGGAGTTACGGAATAGTGTATCCATTTTAATTTAGATTAGTCATTGGTCATTGGTTATTGGTCATTTGTCATTTGTCATTTGTCATTGGTCATTGGTCATTGGTCATTGGTCATTAGTCATTAGTCATTTGTCATTTGTCATTGGTCATTGGTCATTAGTCATTAGTTTTGGACAAATTATAAACAGAGAAGTCTGAGTCATTCGCGTAACGTCTTGTTGGCGCAGCCTCTCGTAGAGAAGAGAGGCTTCCTTAGATCGGAACTTTGGCGGCAAATGACAAATGACAAATGACAAATAACTAATGACAAAATATTATTATGCCAATGTTGTCAAGCCATTCAAGTAGTCTTGCAACTGCCGAGTATGGTCATGAGACATCTGTCCTGAAGGTAACAAATTGGGAGAGAAAGCTTGGATTTCCATGACTTCTAAAGTATCCTGAATTTCCATTGTCCCATGTACCTCGGCTTCAACCACAATACAAATTGAGTGGATTCTGGGATCGCGGTCTGGTGCGGAGTAAACTCCTACCAAACGGTTTATTTTCAGCAATTCTAGCCCGGTTTCCTCCACCAATTCCCGGCGGACTGTGTTGGGAATATCTTCTCCCCAATCCACTATGCCTCCAGGCAATGCCCAAAAACCATCATCACGCCGTCGGATCAGTACTATTCGACCATCGGGTAAAATTGGGATGATACTAGTGCTAGTAATGGGATGACGAAATATAATACCCAATACTGTTTGTCCAATACGCCATAAGCTACGTGTGGACTGGACTGCTGCCGGAAAAAAAGCAATAACGTTCAATCTTCAAAATTTATATGTTGTATTCTATATTTCTCTACCACTTACATCAACTCAACTCATAAAATTTTCGTTGAGTTTTGTTTTATACAAAAATGTTTGTGGGTTGAGATTTTATTCTGACGATTTACGTAGAATATTATTAATCTTAACATCAAGTTTCAATAGAAGCACTGTATTTATATATACATGATATTTGTTGAGTCAAAAAACTTTTCAGTTTATAAATAACATTAGCCTTGCTAAAACCAGCTATAATTAATATTTTTTCAGCAAACTTTCAAAAAATTAATCTGAATAAGTTAAGTCTAAATTCTGAATTCTGAAGAGGTAATTAAGCCGCACTTGAGATTGCCACCAAATTCTTGATAATTAAGTTTAATATACGAAAATCCTTTACAAAAACTGCGATCGCCCAAACAATCTCTATGAAAAATCTAGCTCTACTATCTGCCATAGTCCTCACCATCACATCTGGATTGGTTTTCGGTACAATGGAAGCGGCCTCTGCTTTAACTTGGAAGTGGAATTATTCTGGTACTAGTATAGAGGCAATTGGTACTTTTACCACTAATAACACTCCTAACGATTTGGGTTTTTATCAGATTTTGGAAATTACTGGTACACGAAATGGTGAAACAATTACTGGTCTCCAACCTGTAGAGACTCCAATCCCAGGAAACGAACCTTTTGACGTTGACAATTTAATTAGTCTTAATACTCAGCAGTTAACGCGTGATGGTTTTGGGTATTCTACATCGGGGGGAAACTATTCTAGTCCGCTTTTCGCTAGTTTCTTACCAACACCAAGTTATTTAGAAGTTTTTTCTGCGCCACCACTGACACCAGGTTCTGAAAATTTTGGCACCGAAGATAGTGAGTTACCTATTAGTTTTTCTGCAACCATAATCACCCCTTAACACACCTCTATCCCTAGCTGATGGTGCGTTACGCTACGCTAACGCACCCTACGTGGATTTCAAAAATCAAATACTAGTCCTATAGCGAATAAAGTAGCAAGGACAAAATTTCAAACCGTTTGACGAATTATTGGTTTGTTCTAGGAACAATAACTAGTTAGCTAATTTAGATATCTTTAACATATTTGAATCTAAAAAAAGGTTTTTTCGTCTAGCTGGTGGGGACTATTTAAAATTTTTATTGACAAAGTAAGGTAGAATGCGGTAGACTAGTACACTGTTTAAAGTGTATTGATTGCTGCACTAGGCTACAAGTATATCAATAATATTGGTAGCTAATATTGCCTACGTGATGCCTAGTTGCTACTCTTTTGTTGTTTATTTAATGAGGTGAACATGGCCAAGCGCCGTAACCCGAAAAAAGAAAAGGCGCTACGGAACCAGGCGTATGCCAGAAAGTTTCGTAAACGAACTACGACAGGAAGAATGCAGAGAAGGTTCCAACAAAGACCACCGAAGAGTGAAGAAGAAGAAGGCGCAGCAACAGCAGCTGACACTGACTAAGCTCTCTGCTTAAAGCCTTTTTATTTAGATTATTTATCTTTTAGGGCGTACAAATAAATGTGCGCCCTTATTTATTATTTATTATTGGGAATTGGGAATTGGGAATTGAAAAGAGGCGGAGGGGAAAACTAATTTCCCTGCTCCCTTGCTTCTTCCCCATTCCCCATTCCCCATTCTCCAT